>CAYTDR010000234.1:0-9481 GCA_964436185.1 uncultured Candidatus Obscuribacterales bacterium
ACTTTTGATGATAGAGCCCGAGAGACTGAAGCGTATAGTCCACGACAAGCGCGACCTCACTGGCGATACCAGGCAGCCGCATTCGTTTATGCGCGACTGGCATTGAAAACTCCGTTTCCAGGAGCCTCTCTATCGTGTCCACGACCTCGTTCATCGTATAGGGACGACGATCGGCAATCCAATAGGTATTGCCGGCCGCCTCCGGAACACGTTCGCAGAGCATCAGTCCCTGACAGATGTTATCGACATATGCCATCGAACGCAAATTGTTGCCGGAGCCGACTATCGGCGCCTTGCCGTTCTTTATCATTGTGAAGAAAAGGCTCTGTCGAGGCGGCTGCCCGGGACCATAGAACCATGGCGGGCGAATGATAACAGTCTCGATTTTACCGGATTTGTGTGCCTCGTTGACGAGGTCCTCGCCTGCTTTCTTGCTCAATCCGTAATGCATGTATGGATTGTATGGAGAATTCTCGTCGAAAATGTCATCAGGGCTGGATGAATCATTTGTTCCAATCGGAGAGTTCGACGAGACATGAATAAATCTTTTGGCACCAGCAGCGAGGGCAGCGTTCAATACGTTTCTGGTTCCTTCGACATTGACGTCATAAAACTGCTTGCGCCCTCTATCGGGATGTATGATGCCGGCGCAATGAAAAACTGTTGCGCCTTCTGCATCTCCCAGAGCGTTTGTGACATCAGAGCCGTTGGTAAGGTCGCAGTCCACAACTCCGATTCCATTCCCTAGAGAACGTAAGCCCGTGTCATCAATGCCTGGCAGCTTCAACACTCGCACCGCCCGCGGTTCCACCTGACTGAGGTCGGGTACTTCAGGCAATCCGTTTTTCAAGCTCTCCACTAACCTCGAGCCCAACCAGCCCGGTGCTCCAGTCACTATCGCAAGCTTGTCAGTCATTGTCTCTCCATGTTGAATGGCAACGCCCTTTTCCTGATACGTCAGGTCTGATCTGTTTTTTGATGACCCGAATCGTGGTTTCTTTTCGACAAAATGCAGAATGTTTCTCCTGGCTATCGCCATCACCGTTCCCTGGGGATTGATACCCGGCGAATCAGGCAACATGCTGGCATCGTTGATAAACAGATTGTTGAAGCCGAAAACCTTACCGTACGAATCGACTGCACATCGGTCCATTCGTTCGCCCATGGGGCAAGTCGAGAAGGCATGAATCGTAGTCAAGCTGAGCGCTTTGCGAGGCAGATCCTCATCCAGCCAGCGAACAGCCTCGAGCTCCGAGTCGATCACTGGTACGGACTGCACACAAGGGAAGACGGACTTAGCGCCGGCAGCCAGCAAAAGTGTGGAAAGACGAGCCAATCCCTGGCTCAAATGCCGGATGTCCGCATCACACAAATCGTATCTGAGAATAGCGTACTCACTGCCGAACCTCGCTGGACGGACCATTCCGCGACCGGTTCCTCGCACTGCCACATAGTAGGTCGCCATGTTTCGATAGTCAGACATCGCTTCCCTGGTGTCGGGCCAGTTGTCGCTCAGGTTCATCGCTAGCTGGCCGACGGTGAAGAACGAACCACCCATCGAAATGTCCGGCGCGAACTCCTTTACTTGCACCATCGGCATGACGCTCTTGTGTGCATCGATCTGCTCGTTGAAGAGGGCAGATACCTTGAGCATCGGGTGAATCTGAAACGTGTCTCCTACGTGGAACTTGATGCCGGAGCGCCGCAGAAGAACCGGTGTTTGCGTAGCACCGGCACAAACAAACACATGGTCGGCGTCGATTCGCACGAGGTCAGTCGATCCATCCTCTCGCCTGATGTTAGCAAGCACTCCTTCAATCCTATCGCCAGCCTTCAGCAAAAGCCTGACCTGCGCGCCGGTAAAGAACTTGACGCCGGCCATTTCTGCGTCAGGGATGAGATTCTGAGTCATTCCCTGCTTGGCGCCCTTCGGACAGCCGGATGGGCAGGCGTTGGTGTTGACGCAAGCCGATGCCGCCCGTGGTATCACTTGAGCAGACCAGCCCATCTTCTCGACGCCGTCCTTGAATATGCTTGTGCTTCTCGGCAATACAGTCGCCGTCGACACCCTCACTCTCTCTTCTAACCAGTCGTAGTGCCTGCTGAGAGAGTCGATATCGAGGTCTTTGATGGCGAATTGCTTCTTCCAGCGCAAAGCGAATTCGGGCGGCAGCCTGTGCCAGAAGCCGCTGTTTACCTCGGTACTTCCGCCCAGACATCTGCCCTCGACGAAGCCAATTACGGAACTACCTAAAATCGGCGTCATGCCTTTGTTTCTGTAAAGCATCTGCATCGCCTGCGGCAGAGGCTTACCGTAGTCCTCGATTGAATGACGTTCTCCTTCTTCGAGAACAACAACTTCGTAACCTGCTTTAGCCAATTCCAACGCTGTCACCGTGCCACCAGCACCGGAGCCGATTACTAATGCCTGCACTCTTACTGCAGATGTCGGACTGTCACTGTCTGTCGTCACGATCCCTCACCCTCATGGTGTTCGCGTTCTCGAACTTCAAGACCTTCCAGAGACGCTTCACTCCTCTGCGCTTCACCGTCACCATGGGCAGCGTCATGGAGCCAATCGAGGTGAGCTCGCACAAACGGGTGTTCATAGTAAGCGAACAAGAACAACGACCTGATTGGTTTCATAAACTTTCTTGTCAGATCCACAGGACCGAATGCCCAGCCTTCGATCAGTTGGCGCCTTCTTTCCAAGGGCAGGTGGCAGAAAAATCGAAAGTTGGTCAAGACAATGATCGTTTTGAATCCGGTGATGCCAATGCTAAACAGAACTTTGAGGCGTAAAGGCACACTGTCAATCTGAGTAATGGTAAAGAGCGTCGCGTCAGTAAGTGCAACCGAATGCGATGCTGCATCGGGCAAAACATGGCTAGGGGGAATGAAGCTCTCGCACAAACCGCTCCAGAACTCGGTAACAGATGTTTCGATCTTCGACGCCATCTCGGGATACGTTGTTATGACGCTGGCCGACTGAAGCTCTGAGGAAGAGAGCGTTTTGACCGGTTTCGCATCCCATGCCAGGGCGAACGTCGCACCCACTTCCATGGAATACCGTGCCAGCGCTAGAACACCCCAGATTGTAACAGTAACAAAGAACACCAGATGTACTACCACTGCATAACTGACAGCCGTAGACTGGTCGATGATGATGGGCGAGATCGACCCCGGCGAAGCCCCTCCCACACCGCATACGGAAACCAGCGTAGAGCTGCAGATAAGGTGATAGAGTCCGACGTGACCCGGAGTTGACGGAACCAGAATGCCCAGGTTCGTAAATGCCATAGTCAAAACAGCGCGAATGAAGCCAGGCGGTATGCCGAAACACGGCATTATCATCATGAAAAAGCCAGCCTCCATGAGCCAGATTAGAAGACTGGAAATGAAAATGATGGCGGCGGTTTTCCATGATTTAAGGCAGCCGAATCCTCTGTTTACCTGAGTAACCAGAGCGATTGCCTTGCTGTGCATCTGGCGACCGAAGGGCGAGAAGATGTTCGATGTCAAAGTGATTGCCGTTTGCGGCAGAAACACGACAAATAGAACACCCCCGATTGCGACAGAGAAGATCAAGGCCGCCAGTGTAGCGGTCTGCCGCAATAAGCCTTCCACAGGAATGAAATACGCACCGCTGACTGCCAGGAAGAGCACCGCCAATCCGTCAAGCAGTCGCTCGAGGAAAGTAACCGTGAGTGCCAGCACATACGGCAATCCAGTCCGTTCTGCCAGCATCGCAGCACGCGCGAACTCTCCCAGCCTAGCAGGGAGTATGTTGTTGGTAGCATAGCCGACAGCAACGATATTACTGGCGGTGCCGACGGCAAGGCTTGATTCTCCTTTCACCAAAAGCTGCAAACGATATCCACGCAAGAGCATTCCCAGGATGTAAAAGATCAGAGCCAGAGGTAACCAGGGCAGCCAGTGCCCCTTGCTGAATGCCAGCGTGACCTTGCCCCATTCGATTTTTTGCGAGGTGAAATAAAAACCCAATCCTCCAATCAGCAGCCCCACAGAGACAATCAGAGGGCGAGCACGAAAGATATCGGCCCAGGCACTGACGAGTTGTCCCAATCCGAACTCACCTTCCGGTTTGGTTTTGGTGTTCAAATTGGATTGAGTTTGACTCACTGCCTTGATATGCCTGGGGAATGGTGATTGCAGAGTTTTGACATTACTTGAAACCTGGCACGGCGAACTAAATAGCCGTCAATAATACATTCTGCACCATGTCACGTAGTAAAGGAGTTCGAAAAGGCTGGGCGAAGAAGGGTCGTTAATCAGTCGGAGGCAACTTTGACAGTCATCTCCAGCATTTACAAGTATGCCCACTCAACTGCAGGTTCAAAATAACTGCCTTATAACAAGATTCAGTATGTTAACAACTCTAGATTATGAGCTTTCAACGGACTGTTGTCGGTTTACATCAGCCAGTCCGATGGAATAGCAGATCTAAAGCCCGAAATGCCGCGCAGAGGACCGTCATTTAATGCCGCACAGGAGGACGAATATCGCTGCTGTAATCGCGGCTCTGGCGGTCCTGCAACTATGCCATCAGGGGCACATTCTCGCATCGAATGTAGCTCGAGAGACGCGTTCAAACACATCTGATAAGCAAAGTGCGGTGATTAAGAACGCCACAAAACTGATGCGCGCCAAACGATTCAATGAAGCACTCCTGTACTCGGAAAATTGCTTGCAAGAGAGTGCCCGGTTGACGCCGGACGAGAAATACAAGCTGAGACTTTGTCATATCGGGGCCTTGAAGGCCATGAAACGATACCGAGAAGCCAGTTCCGAGCTTGACCAATTAATCGCAGACTCACCACTAAGCCTTCCTATCGTCGATGTGAAATACCACCTCAATGTTGAATTGAAGAACGACAAGGAAACCCTCAAATTCCTCAATGAGCGCATAAATCGAGGGGAGCGCTTCTACTACCTCTACTTTTATCGTTACCTGGTGAGATGGCAGTTGGGAGACTCAGAGGGAGCGCTGGCGGACCTGAGCTATGTAGCGGATACAGAACCGACAGCAACACATTATTATCTAAAAGCAAATGTCCTGTTTGCCCTGAGTCGGAACCGCGAGGCACTACCAGTGATCAACACAGGTTTGACGGTTGCGACAAGAACAGAGAGCGAACAACACCTTTTGCTGCGGGCAAACATACTACGAGCACTGGGGAAGAACGACCTGGCTTACCAGGACGTCCTTCAAGCGTTGCAAGTGAATCCAAAAAATGCCGTCCTCTATCGCATCAAGGGAGACTTGCTGGAAGCAAAATCAAAGGTGAAGGAGGCTCTTGCTGCCTATGAACAGTGCCTGAGGCTGAACCCCAAAGAATCATCATGTGCTTATGAGATAATGCGTCTCCGAATGTTGGATCCGAATTCAATCGCGCAGGCCATTCAAGATTGCAACAAGGCAAAGGCTGCTGGACTTTCTGAGCCACTGGTCCTGCAAAACAGGGCGGAAGCATACCAGTCACTCGGCAACCTGAAAGCAGCACGGGCGGATATCTCCAGAATCCTGGAGTTAGGTGATGCTACGACTAATATTGTCAGACAGCTTTTTCGCCGGGGCAAACTAAATGAACGAATAGGCGATCGGGAGGCAGCAATCCGAGACTACTCGAAGGTTCTGAGAAAAGAAGAAATTGACTATGTTTACGCCCGAAGAGGCTTAGTCTACGCGGAAAAAGGTGATTTCGCCCGGTCGCGTGATGACTTTACAGCAGCGTTGGCACTCAATCCAACAAGTTTTAGTTATTTGCGTTTTCGGGCTGCCAGCAACATTCAGCAAGGAAAGGCAGAAGCAGCTTTGAAAGACCTCAACAGGTGTGTTGAACTCGACAAGAGCAGCAGCACGGTGTTGGAACTGAGAGCCAAAGTTTTCGAGTTAATGGGACGACACCAGGAAGCCCAAAACGATCGACTGCAAGCGCAAAAAATACTTGCCGCGCGCGTAGATGAACGTCCTCCCAGCTTCAAAAATTGAGTTAACGGACATGCCGCGTCAACGAATCCGATTGGAAGCCTCATTGAACTCACGGCAGCCGCATGGTGTCGGGCTCTTGAGCCGTTGCCGGACAATGTTGAGCAGGTCGAGATTCACAGTTTCCTCGTGCGCAAAACTGGCTGATTGCGTGTGACTTCGCCATTCCATCGCGAACAGTCCTTTCAGACAGATCGACCACTAAACCGGTCCGGAACTCGAAATCATTTCATCAGTGCTTCGCCCTGGGCGTCGACGATGGTTGCGAGCGAGCAGCAGGAGTAGCGGTTCCGCTAAAACTATCCGGAGCAAGCTTCTCGCGAACTGTCGGCGGAAAAGCTCTTGGCTTAAACGGAACGATTCCGACACTGATATCGTTGCCGTTCCATTGGCTCTTCATCACTGGAGTCTGGGCTTTGGCAGCGTCCTCTTTTACTTCGCGAGACACCTCGTCGACGAGGAAATTGAAAGCGTCCTTCAGCTTGGTTATCTGACCGTTCTTGCTCAAAGCATCCATCAGTTTCCTGGTGAATACACCGTTGGCATATCGCTGTGATTCATACGATCGCTGGTCCTGTTCGCTCGAACAGATAACCAATTGGCCCGAGCCTGCAATCATGTTGGCGTCGAAATTCGAGCCCGGCTCGATGTCTTTCGAGCTGGCATCAGCGCCCCCGCTATGACAAGCATCGAGAACAATCAACACTCTGTCGCTGTCAATTCGCCGCTTCATCACCTTGGTCAGCTCTTGAAGCTCGATACCACTGGCGAACAGGCTATTCTTGTTGGCGTCGTGTGTTATCAGATAGTTCTCGCCCTTCACATCATGACTTGCGCCGCTGCCATGCCCGGAGAAGTAGAAGAGAACCAGATCGTTTTTTCCCGCTACACGCGGCAAGAATTTGTCACCAATCTCCTCGTAGATCCGTACTCGAGTCGCCTGTTCATCAAGTAAAACGCGGACATGATCCTTCTTGAAGTTGGCTTTCTCAACGAGGTATTTTGCAAAATCTTGCGCATCCTTGGTAGCGTAACGCAGTTTAGGAATTGTCGGATCTTGAAACTTGCCGACACCAATAATGAGCGCCCATTTGTCATCCACCGGACGATTAAGTCCCTCGGACCCCGCCGGCGCACCGCCTGAGGTGGCACTAGCAGTTGAGCTCGATGATGAAGGAAATTGCGATCCACCGCCGGCAATCACCTGCTTTGCCTTCAAACGCAGCCAATTTGCAGTTTGACTATTCTTGTCGGCAACGTCAGAGAGTGCGACCTCGTTTGCCGCCTCGTCTTTTTGGCCTAGCTGCGCAAGAATCAACGCCCTGATCCCATGGCACCACCCCTGGAGGCTCTTATTACCCATCGGTGCATCCTTGATCAATTGATCGATGCGCAGAAGCGCACGCTCCGGCTGCCCGCTGAAAACCTCGGCCAATGCTGCATAGCTGTTAGCAAATAGAGCGTCTCTTTGTTGCTCCGGTTTGCATAAGGCTATCATCCGATCGAGGGCAACCAGGTCTTCCGCCATTGCTGTTTTGTTGCCCTGCGCAGAATGAGCCCAGGCTCTAGCACCAAGCGTCGATAGTTCCTTCTCCTCAGACCTATCGCTCGCGGCGCCTTGAAAGGCTTTCTCGGGTTTATCCAAAACCAGATAGACAATTGAAAGATTGGTTTTGGCAAACTCCGACTTCGGATTCGCTGCCAGGACCTTCAGAAGTTCTTCCTCAGCCTGCTTGAACTTTCCCATCTCACAGTGAGTCGTCGCCAGGCTTATCAGAACGTCCAGATTCTTTGGGTCCAGGCCCAGAGCCTTCAAATATTCTTTCTCCGCCTCCGCCATGTTACCCATCTCATAACATATGTTTCCGCGAACACAATGACACTCAAAGTTGTCCGGCGCTTTCTTCAAAGCCTCATTGATGTCATCGAGCGCCGCTTTGTGCTGTCCCATTTGCTCGAAATAAACGCAGGCTCGGTTGTGCAAAGTGTCAACATCATTGGGTTTGTATTTGAGCACCCTGGAATAGTTGTCCAACGCGTCTTCAAATTGTCCCAGGTAATAGTAAGAGACTCCTCGATAGTAGTAAATATCCGGGTTCTTCGCGTCCAGTCCGCCTGCCGTATTGAAATCCTCAACGGCTTTCTTGTGCTCATTCAAACTCTGATATGCGTAAGCGCGTTCCAAATAGTTATCACTATCGCCCGGCTCCAACTTGATGGCTGCCGTGCAATCATCGACCGCCTCCTGATATTTTTCCTTCATTCGATAGGCTAACCCGCGAGTGCGAAGTGCAGCAGCGTCTTCCGCGGCTTTGAGGTAAGTCGTGAGGACGATGATGGATTGATCGTACTTTTCTAGAGTGTTGTAGACCAGGCCCAGGTTGTAGTTCACGATGTTCAGCTCAGGATTGATGGCGATGGCTTTCAACAAATCCTCGAGAGCCTCTTTCGACTTTCCGGCGCTGTAATATGAGATTCCGCGATTGAGCAAAAGGTCGGCGTTCTGCGGCTGCTCCTGCAAGAGTTCCGTGGACTTCGCAATTGAATCCTCGTACTTCTTTTCTTCGAACAGCGTCTTCGCCTGCTGAACCTTGTCATCAAACTCTTCCGACAGGGCGGGCGCAGGCACCAGCAGCGACAGCACCATCATCAAACCTATCGAAATCGTCGTAGCACGTTTAATTGTCTTCATTCGAGATCGGCTCATCGCTCACCAGCCAACAGATACTGGATTTTATCGCAAAAGCAATTTCGGCGAAATAGCGTTTGTTACAGATTCGACCGTCCAATAAACTCCAAAGTCAGTCAGACTCAGTTGCGCCTTGTAATAACAAAGTGCTGCTTTGACCGCCGGGTTCAGGAAGATTAGCAAACGTAGCTCGCAGGGGTGAGCAAGCAAATTCGACCGTTCAGGGCGGCTCCGACAAGGCCTTTATGCGCACCCGGCGAGCACTACGCCTGGTGGCGAAAACAAATCCAGGATGTTGAGCTCAACCATCAGAACTTTGGCGAACACCTGACCACTGAAGGGTGCTGAAATTGGTATTGAGAGGAACTTTGACTAGTGCAGCCGTCAACAAAGCGCCGCAACCCAGGCTGCCTTGCTACAAACGGATTGGGAATAATCATCAACCGACGTTGACAGACTCGAGGATACGTATAACAATACGTATTAGCGGTGAGGTACACAGAATGGGTTATAAAGGAAAAATCACAACGACCGGGACATCCGAAGCCATTCGGTTTGAAAAGGACTTGTTTAAACAGCATCCAGAGTTCAAACAGCAAGCTGAAGTGCGCGCGGACATCATAGGCCCCGGCAAAATGCTTATTTCAGTAGTGGATGACGCCGATATCGTGGATGAAGATGATCCAATTGTCGGTGCATTCCTCTCATTCCTCGAAGGGGATATGCTGGAAAATCCCAAGATGATAAAGGCACTAGATGCGAATGTCATCGCCCGAGCAAAG
>CAYTDR010000235.1:0-9454 GCA_964436185.1 uncultured Candidatus Obscuribacterales bacterium
AAAGCAGTATCAGGTGGTCGTCTCACCGCAACTCCTCCGCGAGTTCGATATCTCCCTCTCTGAAGTTGAAACAGCACTCCGCCAAGGAAGCCAGAATTCATCAGCTGGCTTTAGAGTTGCAGGTGGGCAGGAATACCTCATCCAAGGTATCGGCCGGGCACTCTCAACCGAGGACATCGGCCGGATAGTCGTCCGGGCAAAGGATACAAGACCAATCTACATTCGAGACATTGCGGAAGTGCGAATCGGGCCAGCGCTCAAGCGGAGCGAGGGTTCGCACAACGCAAAGCCCGCAGTCGTTCTCGGCATTCAAAAACAACCGGGCGCAAACACCATCGCGCTTACCCGTGTGCTCGATACGACGCTCGATGACATCCAAAAAGGCCTCCCCGCCGGGATGAAGATCGACAAACACGTCTTTCGCCAGGCGGACTTCATCGAACGCGCCCTTGCAAACCTAACGGCAGCACTTCGAGATGGGGCGATTCTCGTTGTTATCGTTGTGGTCCTGTTCCTTATGAACGCCAGGGCAGCCGTAATCACTCTTCTTGCCCTGCCGCTTTCTGTCATCACGGCTGTAGTCACCATGAATTGGTTCGGGTTAACGCTTAACAGCATGAGCCTCGGCGGGCTTGCCATCGCCATCGGTGAAGTCGTCGATGACGCTATTATCGACGTAGAAAACGTCATCCGCCGCTTGCGCGAAAACGCGCAAAAACCCGAGGGCGAGCGTCTCCCTCCACTGAAAGTCATCTATCACGCAAGCAGCGAAATTCGCTCTTCAGTCGTCTTTGCCACGATCATTGTCGTTCTCGTATTCCTTCCCCTGTTTGCTTTGGGAAGTGTCGAAGGCCGCTTACTCACCCCGCTTGGCTTTGCGTACGTCGTCAGCCTTTTAGCCTCTCTCGTGGTCGCCTTGACTGTTACCCCGGCACTCTGCTCCGTGCTTCTCCCACGTGCGAAATCCGTCCTCAGCGGACACGAACCTTGGCTCGTGCGAAAACTAAAGGCGGCTTACCAGCCGTTTCTTCGCGGCTCGCTGAATCATCCATCGCTCGTAATCGTCCCCGCCCTACTTCTGCTGCTTGGCGCGGGTATCGCGCTTAGCCGCGCCGGGCGAGCATTCCTCCCGGAGTTTAACGAAGGAACGCTCACCGTGAGTGCAGTCACGTTGCCCGGAACAAGCCTCGCCGACTCCGACAATCTGGGCCGCGGACTTGAGCGGATTCTCCTCTCCGTTCCCGAAGTCGTCTCAACAGCCCGCCGCACGGGACGGGCGGAGCTCGACGAGCACGTTCAAGGCGTTGAATCCGCCGAGGTCGATGTAATGCTCCAAATGAAAGAACGGCCTAAGGAGGATGTTCTCGCTGAGATTCGCGAGCGCGTCACTCTTCTTCCGGGAACTAACGTCACGGTTGGCCAGCCGATCTCTCACCGCATTGACCACATGCTCTCAGGCACCCGCGCGAATGTTGCAGTGAAGGTCTTCGGAGACGAGCTGCCGCTCCTTCGCAAGCTCGCAAAACAGACCGAAGCTGTAATGCGGGAAATTCCCGGCGTCGTGGACCTTTCGATGGAGCAACAGACGGACATTCCAACGCTTCGAATCCGCGTCAGGCCCGAAGACGCCGCCCGCTACGGCCTCCAGCCTGGAGAGATCAGCCAGAAAATTCAAACCGCGTTTGTCGGCACCGAAGTGAATCGCGTCCTGGAAGGGCAGATCAGCTTCCCCATGGTTCTTCGCTATCCAGAATCCCAGCGGCAGAATTTAGATGAACTCGGCCGCACGCTCATCGACTCCCCAGCGGGACCAAAGGTCCCACTAGCGTCAGTCGCCGATATCCTTGAGGACCGCGGACCGAACTTCATCAGCAGAGAAGGTGTTCAGCGAAAGATTGTTGTCCAGTGCAACGTCGCCGGCCGGGACCTTCGCAGCGTCGTAAGCGACATACGCACCGAGGTTCAGAACAAGGTCACCCTGCCCCAAGGCTACCGAATTGAATACGGTGGCCAGTTTGAGAGTGAAGCTTCAGCCTCTCGCCAGCTGCTGATTCTCGGCGGCGGAGTTATCTTCGCAATTCTTCTTATCCTTGCCACGGCGTTCGGCTCAACCAGAGACGCGCTCATCATCATGATCAACTTGCCGCTCGCTCTCGTCGGGGGCGTTCTCGGCGTCTACCTCGCCGGAGGAATTCTTTCGGTCGCCTCAATCATCGGCTTTATTACCCTGTTCGGAATTGCCACTAGAAATGGCATCATGCTCATCTCCCACATTAACCACCTTCGCGAGGTCGAGAATGAAAAGGACCTCCAAGCCGCGGTGATGAGAGGTGCCTCAGAGCGGCTCGCTCCGATTCTCATGACGGCACTCGCCGCCGGTCTCGCACTCATCCCCATCGCAGCCGGTATGGGAAAACCCGGCAGCGAAATTCAAGCCCCCATGGCGATGGTCATTTTATTCGGTCTACTCAGTTCGACTCTTTTGAACATGGTTGTTGTACCGGCAGTTTATTACTCAGCAGCCAAACGGGATGGTTCACGTTCCCAGAGCGTCCCCGATGACGGTCAGGTCGGGACGCTTGCAACCACTGACCACTAGGAAAGGAAAACACATGAATCGCATTCTCATCCAGGCTTTTGCGGCACTAGCGTTGCTCGTGTCGTCTACTGTCGCCTACGCCCACGACTCGCGGCTCCACGGACCGAACGCCCTCACAGGTGAAGTCGTGTCAGCAAACTCTGACGGACTGCAATTGAAAGTAAAAGCCGATACCGTCACAGTGAAGTTCTCGAGTAAGACCAAGTTCGAGTTGGACAAAAAGGACGTGGACAAGAGCCACGTGAAGGTCGGGGATCGGGCTGGAATCGTCGGCTCGAAGCTCCCCACAGGCGAGTGGATGGCAAACCAAGTAATTCTCGGACTTCCAGCGCCCACGCCAACAAAGGCAAAGGAGAAGTAACTCTGCTCGAACGAATTCTGGCGCTGGCCCGGTTCACCGGTCGGACCAGCGCCTCTTTCCATGCATGGCATAAGGTAACTTTCGAGCGATGTCACCGTCTACAAATCCGACGGAGCACCGGATGCCCCTCTCCACTGTTGAGAGAACGGGATGAGAGCTGGTGGTATAAATCTCTGCCTCGGCGTTAATCGCAAAGCGTAAGAAGCGGGCATGAGAATCTTCTTTCGGCCCGCGCGACCGTCCAGACTCCCATCAGCTCTCTACATTGACGTTCCCGGTTAAATGTTGCCGATGCTCTTTCCTACTGCTGACACGGAGACAACGAGTTCATGACGCTTTACGTAGGTGATGAGCGTCAGCACGTCATGCGTGTTCGAAAACGTCTGGAACAAGAAAATGTGCTCATCGCCGTTGTCGTCAGTAATCACCAATTCCTTTTCCCCCAGCGGTCCGCGCTTCTTCCAGCCGCAGTAGCTCTTCACCATTTGGAATGCCTCACCTTCAGTAATCGAAGAGAACCGCTCAATGAATGAGCGCGAGCGAATGAAGTAGCGGAACGGTTGCCGCAAGTCGATCCCATCTCGGTCATGGTGAGGGTGCTTCCCCACGACTCCGAGAGCCGGAACCTCAAGAGTTTCCACAAGTCGCCAAAAGCTCGTCGTTAGCGTATTCCCGAAAGCTTTCTGTGCCTGCTGAACCAACTCGAACGATGGCTTCGAGCTCCGGGCGAAATCATCGAAAAACCCTTGTAAGAAGAGAAGCCGGCCAGCGCCATAGTTGGCTTCAGCCTCGACCTGCTCATGACATGCGGGCGTCAGACTGTATTCCGTGTCGCCCATCATCGCCCCGGCGTGCCACGGCACAACGCTGTGGATAATTTCATGCGCCTCGCTCCACCGCCACTTGGGCTTCGGCTGCGCCTCATCAATCATGATGCGCTTGCGGTCGGGCACCCAGAACGCCTTCAAATCGAATTTGCGAACGACGTCAAGAATTAGCGCCGGACGGGCCAGGATCTGCTTTCCGGCAATAGTCGCCTTGCTGACCATCTCTCGAAGGAGCCCATCATTCGTAGAGGAGTAATACGCTCGGTCAAGATTCAGAAGCGCTCGAACGTCAGCAAGGTCAACCGGACCCGTGGGATTGCCCAGGCCCCGAAGAATCTTCGAGACCTGGCCATCAATATCGCGGGCTGTCTTCGCTTCAAGGAAGCGGTTTCTTACCGTTCGCACAAGAACTTGACGTACTCCTCTAAAGCGGAATGCTCCTCCTCAGTCAGCTTCTCCACCGGCTCGGAGCGAGCGGCAAACTGAAGCGCCGCTGTCTGAAACTGAGCATCCTTCACCTTGAGAAGGCCCGAGAGCGCGAGAAGCTTCCGCTCAGGAAGACACAGGAAGTTCGCTATCTGATGGACCGTGCGCAGTGCCGGAGTATAGTGCTCGTCTGTCTCGATACCGAGCACCTCAGCAAGGTCCACATCGACCTTCCCCGCAAACTGCTCACAGGATAAGTTTCGCTCTCGCCTTGCAAGTTGAATCAGACGGGCAAAGGCAGAGCGAAGCGGAATTACGTTCCCAACGAGTTCGTCAACACCCAGAGATTCAACGAATCCGCCAACCGAAACGAAGGCACCATCTTCAAGCGCGGCTTGCCTCTTCAGCCATTCGCGATCGTTATTAGCTTTCATAATGTCCCTCCAGCCAGAAACTTATCAGCTCCTTCCGGTGTGAACTCACACCAGAGGAGATTCTGCTTTGCGGGGTCTCGTTCAACGCCTTTCATCCCGCAAGCATGGAGGTAGAATCGCTCCGAGCTCGGGAGTGAATGAAGCCCTAGCCTCCCCTTCACTCCCTCCTCGATACTCTTGCGCACAGCCGCCCTGATGAGCACGGAGCCGATCGGAGCATACTGCGGCTCCCGGCCAAGCGCTTTCATCAGGAGCTTAATGTTCCACGGCGCAGTCTCGACGTAGTCCACGTACACCAGGGCTTTTCCAAGCTGTTCGGGAAGCCGGCACCGATGGCCGACCGTCTGAAGCTTCATCAGTCCTTGGAGTTTGCCTCCGCAACTCAGCCCATAAAAGGTGTACGCGAGAAGCTTCAAGTCCTCTTCCTTGTTGGTCCAATCCCAATGTGCGTGCCTAGGGATGAGATGCTGCTCTCCCGTCGCAGCAAGCTTTCTTCGAGCCTCTACGACAACGGGACGCCACTCGACTTGGGCCTCAAGGAAGTGCTCCACCGCGACATCATCGAAGATTTCAGCTTCCACCGCTTCGCCGGTTACAAAATCCGTGACCTCAATCTTCTCCCTCACAGGACCATAAGCTCCGCCTTCTCCTTCTTCTGCTCGTCCTCGAAGAAAAGCTTCTCCCCTCGCGAAAGCCGAACATCGACGAGTTGATAAAGGCGCAGAGCCTGGCGCAGCACAGCAGTCTTGCTCAGATCCTTCTGAGTGGACATCTCGTCCAGCACCCGCATCTCCTGCTCCGTCAGATTCAGTGTCATTGTGCGCTTCGGGTTCATGCAACCTACCTCTTATGTTAATTATACAGGTTCTGGCTAAAATTACAACTAGAAAACATATTCAAATTCAATAAAAACTAGCCAATGGATAGCTACTTCTGCTATGCTCATTTCAGAGCCGTTAAAGGAGGGCTCGCCCATGGAACTGGAACAGGCCTTAGAAGTCGAAGAAATTGAAGAGGTTGATGTTGAGGAGTGTCTGAAGCGAGGAGAGCGCGTCCCGCGCGCACGACGCTACATCATCAGGGTGGACAAGCAGCGAGTAGTCTCGCTGAAGGGACAACTCACCGGAACGGAGATCCTTGCCCTCGTTCAGAAGACCCCGGAGAGCCACAAGCTCTATCAACACAAGAAGGGTCATCAACCGACTCTTGTCGGGCCTCACGAAGTAGTTGACCTCACAAAGCACGGGGTTGAGCGCTTCACCACGATGCCCAAGGACACTACGGAAGGTCGGGACAGCGGCGCACTCGCAGTGCGTCGCGAGTTCCAACTTCCCGAGGGAGACGCCGACTACCTTTGCCGACTCGGCCTTGATTGGGAAACTGTCGCTGAGAAAGATACTCTCTGGCTCATCATCACCGCCTGGAATCTCCCGGCCGGCTACAACGTTTCTTGCGCCTCTATCGCCCTCCTCATTCCGCCGAACTACCCGGATAGCCAGATCGACATGGTTTACTTTCGTCCGGCGCTCTCTCGCTCGGACGGCAAAGCCATAGCAGCGCTTTCCGGCCAGACGATTCTTGGCGAAAGCTGGCAGCGGTGGTCCCGCCACAGGACCTCAGCAAACCCGTGGCGTCCCGGCGAGGACGATATCGCGAGTCACTTGAGCCTCGTCGATGAATGGCTGCGAAGAGAATTCGAACGAACTTAACGCAGTGAACTACTCGCTCCGCCTCACCCAGGACCAACACCGAGCCCTTCGTGCGCACCTCTTTCCCGGTGACGGCTGCGAAGCGGTCGCTCTACTTCTCTGTGGCCGCCGCACCGGCGAGGGGCGTCACATTTTTACCGCCGAACGGGTTCTCCTCGTTCCCCATGGCGCATGCTCTATACGAGAACCAGACCGTATCACCTGGCCGACGAGCTACGTTGATGAACTGCTGTCCGAAGCGCACGGTCGGGCCAAAGCCATCGTCAGAATCCATAGCCACGCAGAAGGATACCGGTTCTTCTCAACAACGGACGACCAGTCTGATAGCGCTCTCTTCACTTCAATCTCAAGCTTGCTCGATGACCGGCTACCGCATGCGAGCGCGATTATGCTGCCTTCCGGTGAGGTCTTCGGTAGAGTCCTGAACGAGGATGGAGGCCCGACAGCACCCCTTTCATCCGTCATGGTTGTTGGCGACGACCTTCTCATTTGGAACGACTCGCAGCAGCCGAGGGACGAAGCGGACTTCACCAAACGCCATGCACAAGCGTTCGGGTCCGGCACCATAGAGCGGCTCGGTCAGCTTTCTGCTGCGGTTGTAGGATGCTCCGGCACAGGAAGCGTTGTCGTGGAACAACTATCCCGCCTTGGAATCGGCAAGCTCGTCCTCGTGGACCCAGATGTTGTTGAAGAGAAGAACCTAAACCGCATCCTAAACTCCACACGCGAAGACGCCGCTCTCCAGCGGCCAAAAGTTCAGGTGCTCGCTTCCGCGGTCGAGCGTATGGGATTCGGTCAGAAGATAATTCCCATTCAGCGGAACCTCGCTTCACGTGAAGCAGTGCTTGGCGTTGCCGAGTGCGACGTTGTTTTTGGATGCGTTGACAGCATTGAGGGCCGTCACCTCTTGAATCGCCTCGCTACCTTCTATCTCCTTCCCTACTTCGATGTCGGGATTCGGCTCGATGCCGATGGCACCGGTGGAATCAACTCCATAGCTGGTGCCGCTCACTACCTTCAGCCAGGCCGTTCAAGCCTTCTCAGTCGCGGGGTCTACTCGCTAAAGCAAGTCGAAGCCGAAGAGATGAAACGTACGAATCCCTCGATGTACGAAGCCCAGCGGGAGCAGGGTTACCTCCGTGGTGTTCAGGAAGACCGGCCAGCGGTTATTAGCGTAAACATGTTCTTCGCGGCCCTCGTTGTCAGCGAGTTCCTCGCGCGGCTCCACCCGTATCGCAATCAGCCAAACTCTGAATGCGCGTACGTCGGAGGCAGCCTATCCGAAATGGCGTTGTTCACCGAACCGGAAAATGCCGACTGTGCTCTTCTCAAACGGCACGTCGGCCGCGGCGACACAACACCTCTCCTCGACATGCCTGCGCTCTCATGAATCGGTTGCACCGTCACTTCACTCAACTCCTGAGCCGTCTGCATTCCGGCATCTTTGGCACGTTCCGAATTCGCTTCGTTGAAGAACTCCCGGATAATCTTGATTCTCAAGTCCTCTACCTGATCGGAAACAACACGCCGTGGTCTAGCGCCTTATTCTGCCCCTGTGGTTGTGGCGCTCTCATTCAAGTGAGCTTACTCGAAGCAGAATCCCCCTCTTGGCATTTGCAGTTGACCCTTCTGGGCGTTCCTTCGCTCGCGCCGTCGGTTTGGCGAACCTCAGATTGCCACTCGCACTTTTTTCTTCGAGGAGGTCGAATCATTTGGTGCGGAGCAAATCCGGAACGCGCCCGTGACGGCCATGCCCGAAGAACCCGCTAGAAGTAGAATTGATCAATGGGGAGCGCTACGATTTTCCCGCCGATTCTGCCCTGCAGCCAAGAGGAGCTTATCTACTCCATCAGCATCAATCTGCCCGCCGAGACTGACGAGGAAATGCATCGCTTCGCAATCCGGGACAGAGTCTCGTGGACCGCAATGGTTAACCAGGCGCTCACCCTCTACCGTGAAGCCCTGAGAACTCCTCCTGACCAGAACGAGCGAAATGTAGCCTGGGTGATGCGCCAATTGCAGGAACTTTGCCCACCTACGCCTGCGAAGACGTTGTCTCTGAAACAGAGTGATCGTCTCCGTCGCCGCGTCGAGAAAGAGATTGCGGAACTGAGAGCGGCCGGAGAGGTCGGCAATGTCATCCTGTCGAGGGAACTCTATGAATTTGTCCGGGACAAGGTCGAAGCCGGAGTGTTTGATTCACCGACTGAAGTCGTCATCGCGGCAATCCACTTCCTGCGGATCGAATAGCTTCTACCGACGGAAGAGGCCCTTCCGCCCTGAGTGAGCCCTTCGGTGCTCGGTCACTGTCTGACAACAGATTTTATCGGACATGGACAAGTAATGCTGATCCTCGCAGTAATAGTCCTCGGCGTATTGGTTCTCGGCTTGCTGAAATTGATCTTGGCGACCATTCAACAGAACGTGGCTAATACTTTTGTCACCTCTGAACAGCGTCGAAAACTGAAGGAAGACTTTGAGGGCCGCCCTTAGCTGGGCCGGTCATGGTGATGCTCGAATCAGCAACCAAGAGATTGCGCCGAGCTGCGGTTGCTGGCGCGCCGATGCCTTCGAAACAATCCAAGAAACGCCAACCCACCTGCTAGGAGCAATACCGACTGAGGCTCTGGCACCTCTGATGCCAAGGCAACTGGAACAACAAAAGCCTCGGTGGCAAGATCATCAAAGGCATCGGAGTCCGCTCCACCCTGAATCGTGAAAGCGCCGGGGTATAGACCTGGAACCGCATTTGCTCCGATCAACACGTCAAAGAACGCCCCAACGTAGCTCTCTCCTGGATCGAGAAAGAGCGGAGCATTGAGAAAAAACGGGAAATCGTCGAGGGCCAGGTCGGAATAAGGCAGAATGCTAACGGCACCATTGAGGAAGACGGCATCAGGCCCACTGTTCGTTAGGGTTCCAACGAAGGACGCAGTCTCACCGGGGCGCAGTGCCGTACCTTGTGAGGACAATGCGAATATCACTGCCCCCGAGAGAGAGTTCGCTCCGAGCAATAGCAAGGAGCAGATGCTTACCGAGAATCCGTTCATCTTTCGTTCATTCCTTCACTTCGGCAACCGCGTGGATGTTCATCATGT
>CAYTDR010000236.1:0-9449 GCA_964436185.1 uncultured Candidatus Obscuribacterales bacterium
CTAACGCTGAAAAGCGGCGCAAGTGGCGAAGCTTCACCCGCTGGCGCTGACTCGTTTTGCAGAGTTGACCGACGCCGAGGCCCGCCGGACCATTGAAAGGCTGACCAAAGGCTATTCTTCGAAGGAGGAGTATTTTGTCGACAAGCTCTCGCAGGGAATAGGCACTATCGCGGCCGCCTTTTATCCCCGACCCGTGATTGTGAGGCTTTCGGACTTCAAGACCAACGAATATGCCGGGCTTATTGGTGGTGCGCAATTCGAGCCGAATGAGGACAATCCGATGATTGGTTTTCGCGGTGCATCGAGGTACTTCGATGCACGCTACAGAGACGGTTTCGCTCTGGAGTGTCAAGCCATGCGTCGAATTCGCGAAGACATGGGTTTGACCAATGTGAAGTTGATGATTCCCTTCTGCCGCACTATCGACGATGGCAAGGCCGTGTTAAAAGAGCTAGCCGATAATGGCTTGCAGCGAGGAAAGAAAGGTCTTGAGATTTACATGATGTGCGAACTGCCTTCCAACGTATTGCTTATGGACGATTTTGCTCAATTGTTCGACGGCTTCTCCATCGGCTCCAATGATTTGACCCAGCTTATTCTTGGAGTCGATCGTGATTCGGAGCTGCTGGCGCAGGTATTCGATGAAAGAGATGCTGCCGTCAAGATGGCAATCGGAATGGCCGTTGAGAAAGCCAGGTCGCTGGGAAAGCGAATCGGTATTTGTGGTCAGGCTCCTAGTGATTATCCTGAGTTTGCTTGCTTTCTGGTCGAGATCGGCATCGACAGTATGTCTCTCAGCGAAGATGTCGTAATAAAGACGATTTTCTCAGTTGCAGCGGCAGAAGCAGAGGCAGAGAAGAAAGGACGCAAACGAGCTCGAACTCTCACACAGACCGTGTGATTGCTGAATAACCCGGGATGTCTGTGTAAGAGTATGTATGGCACTTCCGTCCTTTCGAACGTTTGTCGGAGAGCAGACAGATCAAGGATTGCCTCAGAAAGTGGATGAATGACTGTGCAGAAGATCGACGAAAAAACACAACATGGTCGTGATGATATGGCGTTGAAGTTTCCTCATGTCAGACTGTTTATGAGAAACCTGTTGGTGGAAGGAGCAGGCTGCTCAGAGGTCATAGCGGCGACAGCCTATGAGCATGGTTTGATCCCACTCGAGGCAATCGCCCGCGTTGAGTCTGCGGAGTACGACAACACATGCTCGTGCATGTCCGCTTCGCGACAGGTCTTGTCCGAGAGCGTTGCCTGCGGAGCTAAAGCAGGCAAGCTGGAGTCGAAGCTGGATGAGATCTGGTCCTCCGTTAATGCGCGTGTATCCGCGAAGTTGAATACCGGCGGTTTGTCGAGCAAGCCTCACTGCTGTAAACAGTCGGCCCCAGTCCTCTTTGATATTCTTCTGCAAGAGCTTAGTCGTTATTAGTCGGTCCTGATAATCCAACAGTTGACTTCCACTACCGTCGAAGATCATTGCGGCTGCGGCCTCATAGTCCTGAGCAGTGGAACGACTTACAGAGCATGGATGCCGCGAGAAATCAGCGAGACTATATATGGTGCCGGCAACTGCAGAGCTAGGATTACTGGGCACCATTTAAAGTATCGCTGAATCAGCATGTCGACAATCAACTCTTTGGTTTCGATCAATGCTTCTTTCGGCGCATGTAAGGCTTCTCCCTGATTGACCTCTCTTTAGACCTCACCGGAGAATTCGGAAGACTCGCCGTTATACCTGAGGCAAGAAATCGTGGACAGGAAAACTCTTGATGGCTGAGAGGATATTGAGAGTGACAGATCGTCTGCACGTCGCGTTCAAGGCTTGTGGTAGCAATTAATGTCAATGAAACAAAATAATCAATTCAGATGATGTGCTATTGCATGAGTGATAGCAAACTAGTAGATGTAACTCCGCACCACGCAGTGTTCAAGAAAAGATCATGGTCTGTGTAAATAATATTGACCAACAGGAGCCTGCACGCCGTACTGCGGAGATCGTGCATGGCGAGCTTCCGAAGCTTATTATTCGCGAAGCCAGAAGCGAGGATGCCGAAAACATAACTCGCATCTTCCGCACCACCTACGAAGACGATTATGTACACCGCGAATTTTACAACGCCGAGCTAGTTCGTGGATTGATCTATTCGGAAGATACGCTGTTGCTGGTTGCAGAAGACTTAGAATCCCACGAGCTGCTTGGAACTGCAAGCGTTATCTACAACAGAGGCGCCCATTCAGACCTCACCGGAGAATTCGGAAGACTCGCCGTTATACCTGAGGCAAGAAATCGTGGGGTAGGTAAACTCTTGATGGCTGAGAGGCTATTGAGAGTGGCAGATCGTTTGCACGTCGCCCTTATAAATGCAAGATTGGTTCATCCATACACGCTTAAGATTGCGGAAGCTCAGAATTTCGCACCAGTCGGGTTCATTCCGATGAAGACGCTCATCGGACGACGTGAATCCGTTGCGTTGCTGGCCCGCTATGCCAGTGATGCACTCAAATTACGCAAGAACAACCCTCGTATTTCTCCTGAAATCCATCCGCTGGCTGCGCAGTCGCTAACGAACTGTGGACTGGAGGTAGATGTCATCGTAGACGAAACTTCGGCTGCTTACCCGCATTCGCATGAACATCTCGATTTTACCGAGATGCTAACCGATGGCTATTCGTCATTACTCCGCATCGAGCGTGGTCGTGTACGGAATCGCGAAATCGTAGGACCTATGCGCTTGCATTATGGTTTTTTTCAGCTACGTGCGCACAATGCGATGTACCTGATAGCCAGGCAGAAGGGACACATAGTTGGCGCAATCGGATTGACACTAGATACGTTGGAGAAGGCGGCGCAAATATTCGAACTCATATCACTGTCGGACGAAATTATCCCCAGACTAATTCTAGAGGTTCAAAAACTTTGTAAAGAGAAAAGTGTGGAGTTCATTGAAGTAGACGTGAGCGCTTATGCACCACGAATGCAACGGACGCTTCTGGAATGCAACTTCGTACCAGCAGCATACGTGCCGGCCCTCTTCTTTCATGAAGTAGAGCGATTGGATGCGATAAAGATGGTGCAACTACGAGTGCCACTAGATCTGGGGGCACTCTCCCTCAGTGACAGAGTGAGGGAGATATCAGATATTGTGCTGAGACGCTTTCAATTTCAAGAGATCGCTCCAAAGATTGCTGAAGCTGCCGATAGTGTTTTGGTCTTTGACGGACTTTCAAGGGAACAGCTCAACCGGCTGGCATCTGAGTGCGTTATAAAAAGCTTCCCGGAAGGAACTGCAATTTTCACGCAGGACTCTGCCTCTTTGGATATGTATTTTCTGATTCATGGTCAGGTATCGATACACAAGAGCGACAACGACAAGCCTATCGCTACGGTTAATGCCGGTGAATGCCTTGGCGAAACCGCGTTTCTCACGACAGACAAGCATAGCGCAACCGCAATTGCTGTTAATGATGTCGATTGCGCCGTCTTGAATCGAGAAAAACTTACCGGCTTAATTGACAAACGACCTGATATTGGGCTGCTTCTTTATCGAAATCTAGCTATCGGTCTAGGCGCCAAACTTCGACGAGCAGATGGCAGTTCGAAGTTATCCTAGAAACCAAAGGCATTTGACCAGGTTTCTAGGTGGAAATCGTCAAGAGAGTCAAAGATTCGAACATTGCGATCGAATGAATCGGCTTCCTTAAATCGGGTTGGTATGACAGTAGCCAAAAGAATATAGACCCCAGCTGTGGCTGGGGTCTTCAGGTTCGGAGCATTCTCTCGGTTGCCTGCTGCCCGCAGGGACTTTCATTTTTTTCGTCCCTATTGGGTTTCTTTCGATTCTTAGTATAGATCCACAGGTGATTGAATGCATGATCCCAAGGAATGATTTCAATACAACAGTTTTCACCATGCCCGTTACCCATCTATCTTCCTGTCGATAGCGGCATTGAAATCTGGCGTCGGAACCAGCCATGAACGATTGTGGTAGCTAAAGGGCGTAGCGATTGTTTACCTGGGGCGCTATCAAGCTTTTCCATCGGGCACTTGATTCGATAGATTGCTACAGGCTATGCTTCCCACAAAGTGAGCGGTTCAGCCACACAAAAAAATGCAAATCCAATCAAAAATGTTTTTGACACTAACGATCTTGACTGTCGCAGTAGCGGCCCCATCCTGGTCGGAGGAAGCGAGAAGATCAATTTCACCTTTGAACGTGAAACCGGAAGGTTCGACACATCAATCCCAGAACTCACCAGAGTGGTATGCGGCGCCTGTCGGTTATGAGCCGCGAAGTACCGACAAAAGATCTTTTAGGGGAAAGACCTTATACAAGCAACATGATTGCGCGCGCTGCCATTCAATTGAGGGACGGGGTGGTGAGATCGGTCCGCCGTTGGACGGTATTGGTGGCCATCGTGGTCGGGAATGGTTGATCGCCCGATTGCTTGATCCCAAAAAGCAGATGGAGGAGTTTCCCGAAGTCTTTGGTGGCAAGCCTAGCCTCATGCCGCATCAAGGATTTAGTTCCAATACTGCCAAGTTACTGGCCGACTATCTGCTGACTCTGCAAGAGCCGAAAGCCGGTTTTCTTGTCTTACACCATCCACGAATAGACACAGAGAAAGGCTGGTCAGAAACCGCTTCCAATAGAGAGTCGTGGCAACCACAGGCAGAAAGCGACGCTGTTCGCAGCGGCAAGGAGCTTTTTATCTCGCTTCATTGTGGCGCTTGCCACTCGTTAGATGGGTCCAGGGGAAGATTCGGACCTGATCTTTCTGGTATTGGATATCGTCGCAGCTCAACGGAGCTTGAGAAAATATTGTCGGGAGCGGTTAGATCCTCGGTCATGAAAAAACAAACAGAAGGGCTGGGAGACGAGCAGATATTCGACATCAAAGCGTTTCTGTTGACCCTCCCCAGGGCAACTGAGAAAACAGATTGAACAAAAACAAAAGCTGCTGAGATGTAGCCACGTGTTCGATTCCGGCTGACTAGAAAAGATCGGCCAGCGGGAGGAGGTATCGTCACAAGCGAATGGCGTTCAATATGATTAGTACCGAGGAAGGTGGCAAGAAATAGTGAACAATTTAAGTCGAAAGAACATTTCGCGCCAGAACGTCCTTCTCTCGCTTGAGGACGCGTGTCTGGATGGTGAACTATCTGTTCCTGATGGAGCTCAAGGTTTCCAGCTAACTTTGAGTGCATGAATCAGTCTTGATAGTTGGATGTGCAGCAGACTAACTGTAGAAAATTTACTGTGACCTTGGGGGAACTCAAAATGAAAGTGATAATAGCCCTAGACGATTCGCCTTATTCCAGGCATATCATAGACGCAGTCGTCAGTCGGCATTGGCCAGCGAACACCAACTTCAAAATACTTACGGTGATTGAGCCTGTTTCATCTGCAGATGAAGCACGGACTGATTCGTTCACCAATCTTTTTGAGGTTGAGAAAAAGCGTCTCGATTTTGCAGAGGCGTTATGTGAGAGAGCTCGTAATCGTTTGATGAAAGAGATACCGAATGCGGTTGTTCACTCAGAGATCAGGAAAGGTAGCCCTCGTACAGAGATTGTGAACGCCGCCGTCGACTGGATGTCTGACAAGATTTTGGTAGGCGCTCATGGACTAGGTATTTGTCCAAGGAATCTGTTGGGAAGTGTCTCGCGGTCGGTCGCACAGCAGTCTCCTTGCTCAGTTGAAATTGTTCGTGGCGATCTCAACAAAAGAGATTGTCGGCAATCAGAAACGTTACAGAAGAACTGAATAGTTGAATAGTCAGTAAGAGGTGTAGCTCCGCGAACGCAAGTCGACAGGCTGCCTGAGTCATGGCGATGCCCCGTATGTGGTGCAGGCAAGGACCACAGAAGAGCAAACAGCCAATTGTATCGGCGCACTGCACCAGGTGTCAGTCAACATGAGCGTATCAAATGATCTTCGCGCGTCATTTGCCGTCAAGCGACTTCAAGAAATTGGCTATGTCTTCTTTTTCTGCAGCGGAAAGATTCATCGGAGGCATTACAGTGCCTCTTTCATGGTACTCTGAGGGCGCAAGCAGTGTGAGCAGATCTGCACTGGTCATCTGATTTATGATTGCCTCTTTGCTCAACTTACTACCAATGTTGTCTAATTTCGGTGCGAACTGGCCACCCAGCGAACCGACGGAGTGACAAGCAGCACAGCCACTCTTTGAAAATAGCTCTTTTCCCCTCCCAATCGACTGCGCGAGTTTTGCGGTCGCTTGTGATCGCTTCGTGCTTTCATTGCTTTCACTTTTATCGAGCGCCGCCACGCTTTTATGCGGACTGACTTCAAAACCGTTTGCCGGCTCAGAGAGTGTAAGCAGATAGTCCGTTATCAAGGTCGACTCTTTTGCTGGAATTCGCAGATGCGGCATTAGTTCCGGTTTACCGTAGAGCCTGGCGAACTTGTTTTCCTGGGCATCACCAGCGGTGAAGCGTGACATGATGAACTCACGCGAACGTCTGGAGCCGACGCCATCGAAAGGGGGCGCAAGGCAGCCACCCTTGGTCTGAATAGAATGGCAGGCAGAACATTTCCGCTGCTCAAAAAGACTCTTACCCTTCTTACTGGATATGGTGGCTTTTTGAGGTGTATATTTCTTAGCCGGAATCAGTATAGAACTACTCTGTTTCCCTTGCGCGGCAAAACACTGAACAGTCATAATTACGCAACAGACAAGAGATCCGATTTGAAAACGGTTCATACCTACATTCCTTGCTAAATTGGTCCGCAAAATTATGTCAACTGCATCATTTTACCCCACTCTAGCAGTTGACAGATTCGAATCCCGCAATACAGACGATCTGTCGCGAAGAGGACGCATTATATCTCGAGGTGTGCTTCTGAAGGGAATAGGTCTAGAGTCGCTCTGTCCTGCCGTCATGGCACTATCTTTGATGGCACTTGTGCTTATGACGTCATAGGCAACCGGGGAAGGCTCGATCGGATGGGGCGCTGCTACTTGACAGAAGCGCTTTCCACTTTTTGAATCGGTTCCATCGGAGAGGTTTGTGGCTTCTTAATCCTTACGATCTGCACTGAACAGGGAGCGCCGATTACCACTTTTTCTGAGACGCTGCCCAAAATGAACTTCTGCACTCCCCTTCTTCCGTGAGAACCAAGTACGATTAGATCTGCTTTCCAGCGGATTGCCTCCTCTATTATCGATTCGACAATTCGGCCTATCATCACCACTCCGGTCACCTCAGACACAAGCGCTTCCTTCACCCTCGCTACTTCGCTGTCAACCATCTTCTGGAGCCAAGCTAGTTGCTCTTGCTCGGCCTCGGCCATAGAAAGAGCATACATGGGATCGACGGCGAACATAATGGGCTCAACCACCGTAACTATCCTGCATTTGACATCAGATCCCCATTCTCGTTTTAGGACCTCTTCAACCGCAGCTGCCGAGCATTCAGAATCGTCCACAGCAATCAAAATTCTCATAAAAACTCCTTTTAGCCACGTTGTTTCGCGGAATCGTTTGTTGCCCTCGGCAACTGAAGATATTTTCTCTGACCAGAGCGACTAGGACATCTGCAGCAAGACTGATTTCTATTATCGAGAGGATGAGGATTCTTGTTAGCGGTTCGCCGGAATCCTTCCAAAGCACGTTAATCCAATTTGGTGACATACGTGCACCGAACAAACATCGCGATCTGATCCATCTTCAATGGGCAGCAGTGCCGCTCCGCTGCCGTCACCAAATATGATGCAAGTCTGTCGATCTGTGTGATACCATCGAAGATGGTGCCTCAGTCGTTCACTTTGTTGAGAGAGACGCTACGGTATCTTCGCCTTGGACGGAGTGATTTGGCTTTGCCAAACCACCCATCCAGGCAGGTGTTCACACCTGGGGCAGCTTAGTGTTTGACTAACGCAGACTCTTCCTTGGCCGCCAGTTCAAGCTCTTTCTCCAGTTCCTTCAAATCAGCTTTAACCAGCTTCTTGAGGGTTTTTTCCGCCTTCTTCAATGCTGATTGGACCTTCGCTTCGACGTCTGAAGCAGCGATTACCACCAACCCAGCGGTGCCAGCATCCAATGACTCACCCAGTTCCTTGAGATCGTTGCGACTCATGCCGCCTGTAATGTGTCCGGCAAGTGCTCCGATCAGAGCTCCTGCGCCTGTTGTTGCAGCGAGCAGACCTGCGCCGATTGCTGCAGCAGGGAAAAGTGCCAGCGCAACCCCGGTTGCCAGCCCCAGACCAGCACCTAATTTCAGTCCATCACGAGTGGGTTGTTCATGCTTCTTGACTATCTTTACTTTTCCATTCGGTTGCTTCTCAAGAACAGCAGCATCGAAGGTATCGATGCACTTCAGATCATGATAAAGACTCTTGACGGTTTCAAAATCGTGGATTGCATCATCAACACTCGAGTAGGTGCCAGTGAAGACTACAAATGTATCGTAATTGGGGAGCATAATACTTCCCTCCTTGAATATGTAAGTGTACAGATTACTCCAATGACTGCTCATTTGTCCGTCGTCCTTTTTGATGATCTCAGCAGTAGGCTCCTGCTGACAACTGGGTTGAGACCCGATTTCTGCACCGGAATCGATCCGGGTTTTGTGCGCGGATGCATGTGCCACTATGGGCAGTATTGGAAAGCAAGAGAGTCCGTTATCACTCGTTGCGGTGGAAACCTAGACTAAAAAGATTGCTCGTTGTGTCGAGAGATCAGATCGGTGCTCTTTGCTGTTTGATAGAGGTTCAACAACGAAAGTGACAGAGCGGTTCAAGAACAGTCAAACGGAGATCGCAGTGCCGTGATCGATTGGCGAGCCGATTTTCATCCACGTTTTGTACCACAGATAACATTGATAACATCCAGTGAGCGGCATGAACGATCTTGCACTGCAAACATTGCTCCGGGGATCAACCAAAGGATTGTTGAGACTTGGCTAGGTTATCCTTACCGATGATATCGGCTGGAAATTCCGGTGGATACCAATTTGTTCTGCGCAGACTGCGGAATCCTCCTCGCGAACTTGTACATATCGCTCCCCGGAAGGCAATCTCTATCCAATCACCAAGAAATGCCAAAGGGTATAACAAGCAACAATCCTGATCTAATCCGGGAACTTCGTTTCTCATCCACTGACACAAAATTACTGCTCAGCAAGTGAAGATGAAGTCTACGTCTTACGGATTAGTGTCTGGTTGCCAATTTAACCCGTGGGACGGAAGCGCGCTTGGGCGGGATCGTAGATGCTATTTGAAGCGGTTACTGGTTGTTAGAGCGATACGATGCCTCGCTTAGGGTTGACCAGAGTACCGATTAGTCGAGGATACCTTTATGTTGCGCATTCTTTCGCTTTTGTCCTTATTTATCCTGGCAGTCATGGGTCTGACAGTGGCTAAAGGTCACAATCCTGATTTGTCAGCTTATTTGGTAGCGCAATCTATTGCTGAAGAATT
>CAYTDR010000237.1:0-9445 GCA_964436185.1 uncultured Candidatus Obscuribacterales bacterium
GCCTGAGCTCTTTCAGTCTGGCATCACCGAGAGCCTCTCGTGGGGCGGCTGCCACATAGTTGAAGTCGACTCCATCCAGACCGGATTTCTTCGCCTTTTCTCTGAATAACTGCTCCAGAAACCTGTGCTCATAAGCGCTCGGAGTAATGTTGAGGACCCACGATTTTCCTTCTACCCTATCCACCACGACCGACATTCCCTTGACGCGGAACATATCTGCTTGTGGATCGGCCGGTTGATTCTTGGCGAAGGTCGATAAGCCCGTCGGTCTTTTCACCGGCTCAAGCAGAAAGACGAGCGAGCCAGGATCAAACAGAACACCCTCGCGCATCGCCCACTCATTAGCTTCCATCGGAGTGTTGGCTCCGAAGGTTCTAACGTAGGCTTTTATATCTTGCAGCCTTATTTGGTTTTGACGAAGCATCTGATGCATTAGCTTGTCTTATACCTCTTTATCTATCTTCGTTTACAGTCCTGCTGAAGCGGCAATCTCTGCAAGTGCCGATTCCTCATATTCTTTAATGACTCCAAGAAGCTCTGTCACTTGCTTGTCGATTCCAATTTTGACTCCGGCGCCCTGCTCTTCCAGTTTTTTGGCACAACGAGAGTGGGCTCGCCTGATCTCGTCTTCAACTTCCGAGCCGATCGATTGAATGTTTTCTTCAGCCTCTCGAGTCAGGTCGACAAGCGACTTTTCGAAACGTTCCTTCAGTTGAGCAATCTCGGAGCAGATATCCTGGATGGTCGATTTTTTTGTATCTTCCAAATCGGTGCGCGCGTGCTTGACAGCTGCAATCCTGTTCTCGAGCCTGAGCAGAAGATCTTTGTTCATCTCCTCGGCTTTCTGGCTCGTGTCTTCGCACGATATTTTGAGCTCATCGCTAGCAGACTTGGCCGCCTGTGTGAGACTGTCTACGTAACCTTTGGTCTTCTCCTTCAAACTTTCGTCATAGCCACTTCGTGTGGTGTCAATATCCTTTTGCATCAGATCGAGCTCGTCTTTCAACTCGCTCGTGTGGGCAGACAATCGGGCGCCGAAGAACTGATTGATATCTCGTTCTAGCTGAGAGCCGACCCCTTCGGCCCGCGCAAGAGCCGTCTCGACTTCTCGAGCGGCTGCTTCCTTAGAACCGTGGACAGCGGACTCCAGACGTTTAGAGTTATCCTGCTGAGAGACCTGAATCGACTTAACCAGAGAAGCGAAATGAGACTCGATTGAATTGGCTCGATCCATGTAGGATTTCTCTACTTGGCCGGAAAGCTGTTTCTTGGTTGCTTTCCACTCCCAGAGATTCTGATCGAGTTTTTTCTGCAGACGCCCCGTCAAACTCGAGCCCTGCGAGCGAGTATCACTGGTTGTCTGATACTCCATCTGCTGCAATTCAGCGATATATACTTCGAGAAAAGCGTCTACGTTACCGGAAAGTTCGAGATGCACTTCGCCCAGCTTCTCGGCAAGAGTTGCTCTGACACGCTCGAGTGACTCGTTGACTTCGTCTTGGGTGCGCTTCAACTCCTGCTCGAGCGACTCTTTGTGCTCATTGCACTTCTGAGTCTCTTTTTCTTTCAAACTCTCGAGGTCGGAGACCAGACGATCTTTTAACTTCAGAATATCCGTCTCGACCGTCTTAGAACGTTCCTCGATTTTCGCTGAATCATCTTCGGCACTCGACTTACGCTTGCTGCCGTGCTCTTCTTTCTGCTTGCTAAACCGAGCGATGCTATTCGATTCGATCTGCGACAGCTCTTCACTGCCGGTATCATATATAGTCTGGAGTTTCTTCTCTTTGCCGCCCTGCTGCGTCATCTTCTTGATCTCCCGGAATTCGCCATCTGCTTCCTTGTCCATTAAACTCGTGTTAGCTGTCAGATCAATCCGCTTCCAGAGTGAGCATGGAGTTTAGATACGCTGATACCGACATGGCAGCGACTCTTCCTCTCTCCTCAATCTCCGGCAGCTCGACGGTGATTTGAGCGATCTGCCGCTCGAACGACTTACTTACACGTTCGAGTTCCGACTGAATTATTCTCACCTGCTTCTCCAAAGACTCAACTGCCTGCAGACGAATACTGTCTATTCGCTCGGAGGAGGTGGAGCTGATTCTGGTGAAATCGTTCTCGATCTGCTCGACCTGTCGCCTGTAGGTCTTGACTAACTCGCTGCCACGCACTTCCAGATCGGCGCGCAACTTCTTTTTCATTTCATCGTCGTTGCCGAGTGTGCTGGAGACACTTTGCGGCATGTCGCGCTCTTCTGAAACTGCCTGTTCCAGGCGGCTAAAGAGGCGCTTCAATTCATCCTCGTACTTTCTTTCCTGCCGTTTCAAGGCTGCCAGATAAGTTCTGTGATTGCCTGTCAGGCGCGACTGTGCGTCGTTGGCGATCTGGCTGATGATGGTTTTACCTTCACTCACACCCATATGCAAATTGCGGGTATGACTGGCGAGAGAATCTTCCTTAGCCACTTCCAACTGATCTTGGAATGACTCGGTCATCGACTTCACTCTCTCTTGCCAGCCGGCCACCTGCTCGGCGACTAGAACACCACTGTCCTTCTGGATAGATTCGATGGTGCCTATACCGTCCGTGGTCGCCTGCGTGAGACGATCTTGAGTTTCGAGGGAGAGCTGCTCGAGCTGGCTCAAGACGTCCTTGATCCTGGCATCGAACTGCCCGCTGTACTCGTAAAGTTTGGCGTCAAGCAAGCGCTTGGAACCGGATACGGAGCCGTCGATTTCCTTTTCCGTCTCACTGGCTCTCTCTTCCAGCGCCTCTTCGCAAGATTTGCGCTTGTCGGAAACTTTGTCCACGCCGTCCTTGGCTAGCTCAGTGAGCGCATGTCGCTGCTTCTCCAGAGCATCTTGAAAATATGATTTCGGATCGTCCGTCCTCTCGACAAGCTCTTTTAACCTGACATTGAATCGAGCGCGAATCTCTTCTTTCGTTTTTTGCACGAGCGCTTGAATGCTCGCCCTTGCTTCTCGGCTGGAGGCCAGGATCTTATCTGCCTCTTGCCTCTCCAGGTCCTGAATCCGCTCTCTCAGTTCGTCTGAGTGAACTGTCAGATCGTCGATGTTATGCTCGACAATCGAAGAGGCTTGCGCTTCGATTTTTTTCAGTTGCGAAACCAGCGCTTTATCGAGCTCTTCGCTATATTTGCCAAGCTGCTCGATGGTGTTGTTGACGATCTTCTCGAGATCAACGCCCGCTTTTTCTACCGCTTCCTGCCAAAGGTTCAAGGACGAATTGAGTGTATCCTTGCCTTCCCGTGAATTTTGCTGACCAGGCATAAGAACTCCTAACTACAACGCCAACCGGCTCCTGCCGACGCCCCAAAATTAAAGTACCCTCTTCTACCTACCCACTAAGACAAAACCTCAAAAGATGACCGATAACTCAGTTAAATTTCTTCAGTCGCCGGGTCAGCAGTTGGCGAGCCAAGCGCTGAATGCACTTCCACCACCTTAAATACTACACTCTTGATATAGATAAAACCGTAATCAGAAAGTAATTCGTAATTGCAGCCGAGATATTTATTCTGCCTCTTTCGTATCTCATGCAAGCGAAATTCCGTAAAGAACGAATAACGAAAGCAGAAGATTCCTGCTTTCGTTTTCAAGTGTCAAACGGCGTGCTCAGCCCCTATTTGACTTTCTCGACTTCTTTCGCTTTTTGTCTTTCCATGCGGCTGAGCCCTGCAATGGCCGCCTCGTTGATGGTCTCGGAGAGTGTGGGATGAGCATGGATGGTGCAGGCGAGATCTTCCAAAGTCGCCCCCATTTCGATGGCAAGAACTGCCTCGGCAATCAGGTCACCGGCTCTCGGTCCAGCTACGCCTACGCCTAACACGCGCATAGTTTCCGGACAGAAAAGCACTTTCGTGGTGCCGGATGGTTGGCCCAGCGTCATCGCTCTGCCTGACGCCGACCAGGGGAAGCGCGCTACTTGAACCTTGACGCCCTCGCGTTTCGCTTCGTTCTCGGTCAAACCGCACCAGGCAACCTCCGGCTCAGTAAAAACGACCGCTGGGCAAGCCCTGTTGTCATAGCTTGACGACTTCCCGGCTAACACTTCGGCAGCCACAAAACCTTGTCTAATAGCACGATGTGCCAGCATCGGCTGTCCGGAAACATCACCAATTGCCAGAATTCGCTTGTCGCGAGTGCGGCAAAACTGATCGATTTTGGCAAAACCGTGGCCATCGATCTCGACATCTGTGTTCTCCAGTCCAAGGCCATCTGTATTCGGAACTCGACCAATCGAGATCATTACTTTGTCGAACTCAAGAGTTTCTTTTGTCTCTCCAGATTCAATCTGGGCAACCACTTTATCTTTCTTTACTTCTAAGCTCGCGACTTTGGTGCTCAAATAGATTCTCTCGAAGTCCTCCCCCAGCTTTGCCGCCAGAGGCTTGACCAGATCGCGATCGACTCCCGGCAAGAGACCGTCGGTCAGCTCGACGACAGTGACTTTAGAGCCAAGACCATGATAGACGCTGCCCATCTCCAGTCCGATGTAACCGCCTCCGACCACCAGGAGCTTGCCTGGAATATCGCTGACGTTGAGGGCGGAGGTGGAGTTCAAAACGAGCGGACTGTTAGCGTCTTCCTCTCTCGTGAAGAGCTTGGTGAGAGCCAGCGGGCGTGAGCCGGTAGCAAGGATGGCGTGCTTGAACTTGACGCGGACGGCGTTCTCTCCATCGCGATCCACCCTCAGGCTGCGGGAATCGAGGAACTGCGCCCGGCCGACGAGGTGCTCCACTTTGGCGCCTTTGAGCATGCCGGTAATGCCGTCGGCAAGCTTGTCCTGTACTTTTTCCTTCCAGCCTCGCAACTCGTCGAGATTGATTTTCGGAGTCTGAAACTCGATGCCGAACTGCTTGGCATGCCGTGCGGTATTGATCACTTCCGCCGCATGGAGCAAAGCCTTCGATGGAATACAGCCCATATGCAAGCAGACACCGCCTGGTTTTGGCTGCGCATCCACGAGCATGGTTTTGATGCCTAGCTCGGCGGCGCGCAAGGCAGCCGTGTATCCCCCGGGTCCACCGCCGACAACGACGAGAGCCACCTCTACCACCATTTCACCGACGACCATGTTCTAGCCCTCCAGGACAAAGTTAAAGGGATCCTCGAGCAATCGTATTATGTATTGCATGAAGTAGGCAGCTTCGGCACCGTCAGCGAGGCGATGATCGAAGGAAAGCGCCAGCGGCATAATGGTTCCGATCACGATCTGGTCGTTCTTGACGATCGGTTGTTTCTTGGCTCTCGCCATGCCGAGAATGGCTGCTTCAGGGAAGTTGATCATGGGAGACATGCTGGTACCACCGATAGCACCAATGTTGGTGATGGTGAAAGTGCCACCCTGCAATTTGTCGAGCTCGATTTTACCCTCGCGGGTTTTGGTTGCCATTTCAGCCAGTTCGCGAGCGATCTCCATTACCGACTTCTTGTCGGCATTCTTAATCACCGGGACGATCAGGCCGCGTTCGGTCGCTACCGCCACGCCGATGTTGTAATAGCGCTTGAAGACAATCTCTCCGGTGGCTTCATCGAGACTGGAGTTCAACTGCGGGAATTTCGCCAGCGCCTTGACTACAGCTTTTACCATGAGCACGGTCATGGTCAGCCGACCGCCGCCGGAGCGCTCTTTGAAGCTGGCAGCATGCTTGACTTCCAGTTCAGTAAGTTGGGTAACGTCGACTTCATCGAAATGAGTGACATGCGGAATGTGGCTCCACGACTGCATCATGTTCAACGCTATCTTTCTGCGGATTGAGCGCAGAGGCACACGTTCTACGGGGCCATGAGCGGAGAAATCAGGCAGCTTGACCGGCTCTCGACTAAATGGCTGAGCCGTTCCCTCGCCACCATATTTTTCAGCCAGCGAAGGAGCTCGTTCTGCCGCGGGCAGATCCGCTTCCGGCGCAGCTACTTTATTCATGCGGCTCTCGAGAGTGCCAGCGGCGTGTGCGCGGACGTCTTCCTTCAGCACTCTGCCTGAGGGACCAGAGCCGCTGACGTCATGCAAATCGATCTTCAACTCCCGGGCCAGCCGGCGAACTGAAGGAGCAGCCGGGACCGGACGTCCTCGATCATGCACTACACGAGCGGAGGTGCCGTTGCCGCCACGCAGCGGCTGCGCATGCTCTTGTGCGGCTTCGCCTCTTACTCTTGTTTCGGCCAGAACCACCTGCGATGTCGCTTGTTCCTGGTGGGATTTCGTCTTTGTGGCACTGTGGGAGGCAGCGCCCGCTACTGCCAGTTCCTTGGCACCGGACTGTCCGAAACTAACCATGACACTACCTACGGTGACAGTGGCACCTTCTTTTACAAAAATGCGCTCGATCACACCGGCGTATGGGGAAGGTATTTCGACCGTAGCCTTGTCCGTCTCGACTTCGAAAATAACCTGGTCTTCTTCGACCTTTTGACCTTCTTCAATCTTGACGCTGACGATCTCGGCCTCATGGATGCCTTCACCAAGATCAGGAAGCTTGAACTCGACTGCCATTTTCAATTCGCCCCTTTTGTTAATATTGGTTCTTGTGCCAACACAGTTTCCCTGCTGCTGATTTCGGATAGCTTTACTGCGACACTGCCGGTAGTGGCGGCGCCGCAGCATTCATACACCCATGATCAAAAAGCGAGCACCTTCTTGCAAGCGTGAATAACCTTCTCTACATCGGGAATGTAGAACCGTTCTTTAGAGAAATATGGGATCGGAACATCATAGCCGGTAACGCGCGCGACCGGAGCTTCCAGATACATGAGAGCATGCTCGTTGATACGAGCGATGACCTCAGCTGCGATACCACAGTTGCGAGGACCTTCATGAACGACTACAGCTCGGCCAGTCTTGCGCACTGACTCGACAAATGTCTTGTGATCCATCGGATTGACTGTGAGCAGATCGATGACTTCGATCGAGATCTCATCGTCTTCCCAGAGTGTCTCAGCCGCTTCCAGTGAGGTTCTCAAACTGGCGCCATAGGAGATGACAGTCAGTTGTTTGCCTTCTCTAGCCACTTGCGCTTGACCGATAGGCAATGTTTCCATCTCATCGGGAACCTCTTCGCGGAAGAGTCGATAGAGTGCCACCGGTTCATGGAAGATAACCGGATCCGGATCTTGAATGGCGCTATGCAAGAGCGCTCTGGCATTTCTCGGTCCGGAAGGAATGACGACCTTGAGACCGGGAGCATGAGTGTAAAACGCCTCTCTGCTTTCGGAGTGATGTTCCAGAGCTCTGATACCACCACCACAGGGAGAGCGCATCACCATTGGAACAGAGAGTCTGCCCCGGGTGCGATTGCGGAAGCGCGAGGCGTGTCCTTCGAGTTGATGGAACCCGTAGTAGGCAAATCCGGAGAATTGGATTTCGCAAACCGGTTTCAGTCCGTACATCGCCATACCAATGGCGGTGCCTAAAATTGCTGCTTCGGCAAGGGGGGTGTCGATGACGCGCTGGTCGCCCCATTTTGCATGCAAACCTTCCGTGATGCGAAATACGCCTTCGTCAGGTCCGACATCCTCTCCCATGACCACTACATTGTCATCGCGCTCCATCGCCTCATGCAGAGCGAGGTTGATCGCTTTTGCCATATTAATCTCTGCCATCTGCTTCGACTCCTGTTTTCGAAAGAGATATGCGCTTAGCGCGCCCCTGCGCCCTGTCGGGCATCCGTTCTGCCTTGTTTGGGATTGTCGCGACCCTTCTTGTTATTGCGCTCGAGATATTCGGCGAGCTCCTCGCGTTGCTCCTCGATAAACTGTGGCGTCTCGGCATAAAGGTAATCCATCATGTGGAGCGGGTTGGTGTACAAGTCTTCCGTCGCCATTTTTTCGGCTTTCTCGACGGCTGCTTTTACTTCATTCTCGACTTCATTGTCGATGTCGGTCAGATCAGCTTCAGTGACGACTCCTTTTTCCAACAAGTATTTGCGGAATCTGATCAGCGGCTCTTTTCGCAACCAACTATCACATTCTGCATCGCTTCTGTACTTCTTCGGATCGTCCGCTGTCGTGTGCGGTGTCACTCTGTATGTCAGCGCCTCAATCAAAGTCGGACCTTCGCCTCGACGAGCTCTCTCAACAGCTTCTTTAGTGGCAACATAAACAGCGAGAACATCGTTGCCGTCCACTCTGATACCGGGCATTCCGTATGCAATCGCTCTTTGGGCAACCGTCTCGCACGCCATCTGACGAGACAGCGGAACGGAGATTGCGTACTGATTGTTGAGGCAGATGAACACTACGGGAGCCTTGAACACGGAAGCAAAATTGAGAGCTTCGTGACAATCGCCCTCAGAGGCTGCTCCATCTCCAAAGTATGTGAGAACCACCTTTTTGTCGCCTTTGATATTCATCGCCATGCCGATGCCGGCAGCATGAGGAAGTTGGCTTGCAATCGGTACACAGATGGGCAGATCGTTGACGTCGTCCGGTGGTTTGGCGCCTTCTTCAAAACCGTTCCAAAAGAGAATGATGTTCTCCATCTTCCAGCCCCGGTAAAGCATGCCGGAAAGTTCCCTGTATGCGGGAACATGCCAATCATCTTTCTCGATATTGACGACCGAACCGGTGCTGATCGCCTCGTGTCCGGAAGACTGTGGAAAGGTGCCCATCCTGCCCTGGCGCTGCAATTTCAGCATGCGCTCATCGGCTCTCCTGCCGAGCAACATATAACGGTACATCTCCCTCAGTTTCTCTTTCGAGATCTGGGGCTCGAGTGCCTTATCGAGACGCGCCTCCTCATCCAGTATGGACATGAACTCAATCTGCTGCTCGATCTTAAGCGGTATTCTAGGCATTGACAGTCACCTTGGAGTGATGTGAATTCAGACAAGACAGGTCTCAAAAGGTCCTGTCTCTACTCAACCAGAAGTCCGGTTGACCACCGCAAGACTTGCCCAATGCTTACTCGGCGGTCATGAGTAGACATTGAAAGTATGTCATAACTCCTTGTCATTGATCTTTCAAATAAGGTGAAGAATTTCGCCGAAGCAGGCGTTATCGGGCGGAAAACTGAATGAATCCTAAAGTTTTCACTCGAGTTGAGCCTTGTCGATGAGACGCCACTCAGAGAGGAACGGCAGAAGTGAAGCGGCTCGTTAACTGTGAGGAGATTTGAGCATGCTTAAAACGTATTCGCCTTCGATCCTCGATGACTCCAGCCAGTTAAAAATCGATCGCTCACGACAGTCAACGATTTGCTTGCGATATCGATCGCTGTATTTCCCAAAATCGCTGCACAACTCCGGCATACGGCTCATTTGGGTGAGCGGCAATCGCACACCAATCTCGTCTCGAAGCTTGTTTTCCATCGGCTCCAATTCAAGTCGATCGCCATCCGGATTGCTTCTCTTCAAGGGCGTATCGATAAACAGGACAGGACGCTCTGTGCCGAATGCATACTCGAAGGCGATCCCGGATCGATCGGT
>CAYTDR010000238.1:0-9427 GCA_964436185.1 uncultured Candidatus Obscuribacterales bacterium
TTACAAAGCCGGACAAGAATGAAAAAAGTAATCATGGTCTCCTGAGCTATGTCAGGCCGCTACTGAAGTCGATGTTTGAACGACCATATAAATTCCACATTGTCGCTGATTCTATTTGCATTGAATGTGAAGCATCTGCGCTCTTCATCACCAATCCACAGGAACTCGGCATAGGTCAGAAGGCTGATGTAAGCACTCTCCAGGATGGCAAGCTGAATCTACTGATTATGGATCCGCGCAATTTAGACGACTATGTCGACATGGCTGTCAGATTCGGTTCGTGGTTTCTTGGGAACGCAGAAACCGATAAGGTCCCCTACCAGATTTTCGAGGTCAGCAATGTGACCATCGAAGCCCTGGAACAGTTACCCAAACCTCCCTTGCTGAGCGGTATGGGCATCGGTCCGGACGCGGCTGGGTTACCCATCGATGAAAGTCATCAGCCTACGACGATGCTGGATGGTGATGTCTTTGGGCACACACCGTTGACGGTATCGGTGTTACCTAACGCGATCGATGTGTTTGTTCCCACCATTACTGCTGCCTAAGGCAAGTAGCCATTTCGACCTCCTGGCTCGGGTAAGCGGGTATTCTGCACTCCGAGTGACTGATCGTGGATATAGTCCATTAGCGGTTCAGGAGCGTCTCCAGAAATAAAGTGCGTAGTTGAAGTCCCTGCAGCGCGATGAGGTTTGTTTGTGGATCACAATCCTAAGTGGTCTACAGTCCGTCACGACGCTTAGCGCCCCCCTCGCAAAGACGCGCTCTAATGGCAGATACATTCGGTTGTAGCTAAGGATCGCATTTTTGCAATTCAACGTAGCGTGTGGATTACATTCCATCCTGCGGCTTGAGGAGCGCATTCTTCTTCAATGCAAGGTGTCTTGAGTAGTACTGCCAGAGACACCACTTAAACGGGCGTATGCGGAATCTGTGAAAGCCGCAGGCCTTCATCTCCTTGTATGCATGATCGACAGTCCAGCCGTCCTCTGCAATTCGGTAAATTCCAACCATGAGGCCGGTTCGATCCGATCCATGATAACAATGCACGAACATCGGTCGTTGTTCCAATTCATCGAGCAACGCGAAAAACTGCTCTATGTGAACTGCCTTGGGAACGTTTGTGTAGTTGAGTGGTATCGAGAAGAAGCTGAGTCCGAGCTCATGGCAAGCTTCTCGTTCCCAATCGTTGATCGATTCGCGCCATCGAAAAGAGATTACGGTTCTAATGCCGAAGTCCCGAAGCTCAATTAGACCAGCCTCGTCCGGTTGGCCTCCACGATATAGCCAGTCGTTGACCTGGCGAAAATTGCGAACGTGGACATCACTGTATCTATTTTCCATAACCAATGAGATTTAGCGCGTTTAAGTCGTTGCGACGCCAGACCGGAATCACTCAGTACCATTTGGGAGAACAGAATCGAACAGTCGCCAAATGGCTTGTGACGCGCGAATACAAAGCGGATAAGTTCATAATTTGTTCAGATAAGTGGCGCTACGCAGGAGGATCAGTATTTGCATTCTTGCTGACCGAGCCTTCCTTCTCCACGGAGCCCCGTCGCTGCATCCAGGCTGTGACTGTGTATGCGCAGGCTGCGAAGGCTATACCAGCACACCACCCCGCCAGAACATCCGTTGGATAGTGCACTCCAAGATAGATACGGCTCAAACCGATTATAAAGGCAAGAAACGAGCCAATGACCACGTAATAAACCTTGAGCAGGCGGCTCGTAGTTGACCGCGCCAGAATTGCAGCGATGGTCAGATAGACGATGGCGGAAATCATCGAATGTCCGCTAGGGAAAGCAAGGCCTCCCACTGCCACCAGATGCGGGACTATGAATGGTCTTGGCCTATTGAAAAACATCTTCAGTCCAAAATTCAACGCTGTCCCACCAAGAACGCAAATCAGCATGAATAGCATCGTTCGCAACTTTCGCTTGAGGAGAAAGTATCCACATACGAAGGTGGTGAGCAGCACGAGTACGGGGACACCTCCAAGTGCGCTGATATCCTGCGCCGTACTGAGCATCCATGAAGGTCCAATCGGCTGATGTAAATCGCCTGAGACGCGCAAAGCCTTCAGGATCGTTTCGTCTACCAGGCGGGTCTTTCCTTCCATGGTTACTTCTGCGACGCTGATAAACGCCAATGTCGATAGCGCAGTCACAAGCGTCGCCAAGACGATTTTGCGTTCAGCGCCGAGCCAAGCGAGTACCTTGCCTGCGTAAGCTCCGATGGCGTGCTTCTTATTTCGAGTCGCGGCGATCGGACCTACCCGTTTAAAGAGTTGCTCCTTGTCCCTTTTGTTATTAACAAGCATATTAGCCGGCTCGCGATATTTGGATCTTCAACGGACTCAAGGACCGATCCCAGTGAATTCAGACTTACGTGGTCTATCTTACGGCCTTTGAGTCGAAGAGTGTCAAATTTGACTAACTCGACCCTCTGCTAACCATCGGAAGAATCATACGGGGATTATTGGTTCGAATATCTAAGGGGGATGTGCTTCGTTGAACATAGCGCGAAGCCGAAACTTCGAAGCCGTCCATCTCGGAGCTTAAAACGGCGCCGGACGGTTGCTACAAGGGCTTGGAACAGGAGCGTTCCGTGTGTGCTGAGCACACGTGGTACATATAGATAAAACGCCATACTACTACCGGAGTTAGTCCGAAAAAATCGAACCTTAGGCGCCGAGGTCGAAATTGTTGAACAACATGGAGACATGCACCAGATGCGGACAAGCGAAAGTCGCTTCCAGACCGGGATCGATGACCCAGTGGATGGCAATCTGCCAATGCGACGTTATAAAGGCTGATGAATCAACGGTTCGAGAATTTTGCGGAGACTGCAATAAACCCATACTTGCCGGTCGAAAGGGGAGCTTTACTCATTGGCTCTTTCGCTCTACAGCTTGCGAATGCGAAAATCCATCTCCGCTGACCAAGTCGCGGCGGACTTCCGAGACGGAGGATACTGCGACTCCTAGCTCCTTTCTGGAACTTAACTCCAATGAGTTTCCCCTGGAACGATACAAACCGATGGCTTTATTAGGCGAAGGAGGCGCCGGTGCAGTGTATCTCTGCTGGGACGAACACCTGATAAAACAAGTGGCCGTGAAGATATTGCTCTATTCTACCGAAGAGACCGCTGTAATGTTTCAGAGGGAGGCAAAGGTCACCGCCCGGTTCAAGCATCCGAATGTGGTGAGCATTCTTGATTTCGGTATCACGAGCAGTGGCACGCCCTTTATGGTGCTGGAGCACGTTCCTGGCATTAGCCTTGATCAGCTCCTGAAAAGCAAAGGAACTCCGGATTCTCTCACGGCAGTAAGAATCTTCTTGCAGATAGCCGATGCGCTCGGACATGGACACAACGATGGAATCTATCATCGCGATATAAAAGCGTCCAACGTCCTCTTAACCTCGGATAGTGATGGCGACTGCAAGGTACAAATCATCGATTTCGGTGTGGCGGCAATGATCGGTAGTGGAAAGCAATCACGCGATCTGCAAGGCCGAACGCTAGTCGGCACACCTAAGTATATGCCACCAGATCAAGTGACAGGTGTATACGATGCGCGTTCCGAGATCTACTCACTGGGATGCTTGATGTACGAGCTCCTAACGGGACAAGCACCATTCGACAGCGAGGACTTTCTCGAGCTTCTGAGACAACACTCCAGCGACCCGGTTAGACCGTTCACAGAGGTTTGTACAACGGCGGAGATACCGCCTCCGGAGCTGGAAGCAGTTGTAATGAAATGCCTTGAGAAGGATCCTGCCAATCGATTTCAGGACATGCCCAGCTTGACGAAAGAACTCAAATTAGTAGAGCGCCAGCTTCTGAACCAACTCATTGAGCATCCACCCCCCGAAGAGCAGGTCTTGCCCTCGCTTTTTGGAGATATACCACTTGTGGTGAGCACGCCGGCAAAGAACACCAACCGAGCAGTCGTGCCATATGTTGCCGGAGCAGTGATTCTCGTCATGTGCACATTACTGGTATTCGTCAACCGTTCTGTCGCCGACAAGAGCAGTCCTCTTCCCCAGCTCGCTAAACGCGACTGGAAGGACGCAGTCACTGAAGGATTCGATGATTACGAACAGCAAAAATGGTTCGCTGTTTTGCCTGGCATATATCAAGCAAGACATGAGGTTCACGAAGAGATAGCTGATGAAGACTTTCGACAACTGCAAAACAAGCATGTAACAGGAATAATCGTCCCATACTCAGCCTCTTGTACTGGAACCGGATTTGAACTTCTAAGAGACCAACCTCTGAGCTTGATCCAAGTAACCTGCCCTTCGATATCCAACGAAGGAATGAATTGCATGTTGGAGTTCCGCACTCTTCGGAAGTTGACATTCTCAATGGTACCGAATTTGACATCAGACACGTTGCGTCGTCTCATCGAACTTCCACTTCTGGAAGAGGTCACACTGTCGAATGCAAAGGTTCCCACCGACACTCTAGCAATCCTTTCTCGGAGCAAGAGGTTGAAAGCCGTGAACATCTATAAAACTGAAGGTATGTCCAAACAAGACCTGGAGTTCTTGACGAAGATGCCGAGTCTCGAGTCGCTAGGGATTACCGGTGTAAAAATGCAGGATGTTATCCCGACTGCCGCAAAGTGTCATCTTTCTGCGTTATCCGTCCCCGCACCCGACATGACGGATGAATTGATCAAGCCTCTTCTCGATACTCGAATCCAGTATTTAAACCTCTCCGGAAGTAAAATCACTGGGCAGGGCTTGATGATGCTGACAAAAATGAAATCCTTGAAGACCATCTGGCTTGAGAAGTGCAGCAATTTGACTAAGTCAGACATTGGCACTTTTCGCAAGGCGACAAAAAAGAGAGGTACAGACATACGATACTAGCCGGCACCGAAAGTAGTGGCACTGCTGATCCTGCCCGACCAAGACCATGGATGCGAATGACAGAAAGCCGCTCGTAACTGACAACAACGGCTACTTAAGCACATGATGAATAACCCGACCAGATTTGAAGTCGTCGATTTTCCAGTAATCATCTTCCAGCGCCATCGTAAAGTTAGTGTATACGGGGTTGTTTTGCTCACTCTCATTGCAAGTCAAAACTTCGACTTTGGATCCAAGATTCTTCAGCGAAACAATTCTTCCTCGCGCGGACAATCTTAGTGAACGCATAAGCTGAACATCTCGCACATTCTTCTTGCTCCAGGCCAACCTCTTTTGGCAGTTCTGAGTCAAGAAATGCTCCATCTTCTCAATCGAGCCCACTTTGAGAATACATTGCATCGCGTTGAGAAAGCAAAGTCGCGGATTGTGTTTTGGAACAAGATCAGTCTTCGACTTTTGTCGCGCGACGGATGTCTTGTTTACTGTCGACATCACCTTCTCCGCTTCTTTGTCTCTTCCATTACCGGTGAGAAAATCAGCATAGGCAATCTTCAGACGGTCATCTTTCGGAGACAACTTGATCGATACTTGATGCTGCTTCTCCACCAACTCGAGATTCTTATTCTTGCTGGCAGCGATAAATACCGTCCGTTCGACTTCGCTCAAAACGGGCTTGCTGAGCGGCGATTCAAACTCAAGAAGCAGTGGTTCGACTTCGTCACGATTCGCATTCAACAACACACGAACAAACGCCGCTTGGGCATCAGAATCTTCCGGTGCGATCTTCATCATCTCTTCGCACTCTTGCTTCTCGAGCTCCTTATCTTTATTCCGGACAGCCAACTGCAACAATCTTCGATGAATATTTTTCTGTTTTTGCGCATCGAGATCGCTGGCACCATACTTCAACGCATTTCTGAACGCCTCTGCTGCCTTTTCCGTATTATTAACCGACAACAACGCCTCACCGAGCCGCTCGTAATAGGTACCGGTCTGTCCAACTGGGCTTTGTGTCAGCTTCTCCAGCACCAGAATAGCCCCATTTGGATCGTTGCATCTCAAACAGGCCTCGGAGAGTTCCGGAATGAAGTCTACGCGATCGGGAGCCAACTGGTAAGCGAAAATGAAATGCCGTCTTGCGGACAACCAATTTTTCTTCGCCATATCCTGACGCGCTATTGATAATTCTTCTTCGAGTGTTCTTTTCGGCTCAGCTTGCTTAGAAGCGCCTGAAGACAGCCTGGAATCACCATTCTCCTGGGAATCTTTTCTCCTGTCGACGTCGATTTTTGCTGCCGACGGGTCAGGTTTCGAAGATAGCGACAGCTTAACAGCTTTGTCCTGACGGTGAGCGCCTTTGCCGGCAGCTACTTCTTCAGAATTGCGGCTCGATCGCATCCGCTCCTTAATGTCGCCGTCATCGCTGGTGGTTTCACCTCGAGCCGAAATGTTGAAACTGGCCAGCAGCACAACCCCAATCAGGAAGCCTCTCCTCATCTCATTAACTCCGCAATGTCGTCCATCTTGTCTCTAACCATCAGCGAACATGGAATGCTTCAATACTGAAGGCATCAGACGTATTTTACACCGAACGCACCCGCCACCGTTATCGCGTTCGCGCTGTTACAGCATTGCATAAGCACGTCTAATGCAATCGAACTTGCATCGACGCTAAAAAAACACAGTTCTTCCATCACCAGTTCACCACATGGCAACCGTCAGCTTAGTTGCAACATCCGAAGCTACTCATCCAGCGGGAAATCGATGGCAGTCAAATTGCGCCACCTGGCAGCTTCTTCCTTCGCTTGCTCACCCGGAGGTAATGAAAGAACCCTGGAATAGCCCTGCGACACTTGCAACACAGCAGGATGAGACGGACCCAATTCGGCGCTCATGATCGAAATGCTTTGTTTAAATGCAGACTTTGCATCATCCATGCGACCTTTAGCGAGCAGCATAGAACCCAGGTTGTGATAGATGTTGCAGACGAGTTGCTTTTGTCCGCCCAGACATCGAATTGCTTTTAGCAGAGAGGATTCAGCCTTATCATGGTCCCCAAGCGCATATGCGCAAGTGCCAATCTGTATAAGGCAGTTCCCTAATCCGCGTACTTCATTGTGTGATTCTCTCAGCGAAAGCGCTTTCTCGAAATTGACGAGCGCGGTGGCGAATTCCCTCTGTTTTAAGCATGCAGCAGCCATCGCGTCATAAGACTGCAAGAGCTGTTTGCTATTCGCATTTGCAGTTTCCTCGCAGCTCCGGAAATAATGTAAGGCCTCCGGAATATCGTTTTCTTTCAGAGCTTCCTTTCCGAGGCTGTAGACATTGGTCCAGTTCTGTTCCTCCACCCCATCTTGCGAACATTGCGACATCCCGTTCTCCACGGCGCGTTCCATGGCTTCGAGCGCCGCACGAAGAAGACGATCGAGATCGCTTGCAGCTTGCGGAAACGAAGCAGAACCAACATGAAGTCTCATTGCATGCACGCCCTGCCGAAGCTGGGATTGAAATTTCTTCATGAATAAAAATGCAGCGGCAGTGTTTCTAAAAGGAAGAAGGAAAGCAAAGACTCGGGACTCGATTCCCTGAAAATGCGCGACGGTATCATAGTCCTTTGCAATTGCCCGGAATGCTTGATTGATCTGACTCGGCTCTTGCTCGTTGTAGTCGCTGCCAACTATACCCAGTGCCACCGAAAATGGTATCCCGTGTTTCGAATATCGTGAATGCTCCTGCTTCAAATAGTGCAGAAAGACTGAGTAATTCATCAACCCATTGTCCGGCCTGCAAAGACCTTTGAAGCCAATCTCCGCAAGGTTTTCATCAAACAAACCGGAGGCTTTGTGGGTGCTATCATTCTCTGCAGCATCAGCAGCAATAAGCTTGCAGTTGAGCAAACTGTAGACTACCGGAACCCAGGTAGGACGAGCCAGATTTTCGACTAGCGACTCCAACGAAGTTGGTGTTGCCAGGCGTCGATACAGCTCCATTTGCAGCTCCAGGTTCGCTGGAATGCCGGCCCTCAAAGCATGGTCTATTTCAACAGGACTGCGTTGACCCGCGTGCCTGAGAATACTGTCACCGGTGATACCAGCATTTTCAAGACCCGCCTGATAGTCGACCAAAGTTGCGCCCTCGAGCAGGATGGGCTCCAGCCTTTGTGAGATGGACCGCTCACCTGTGGTCCATCCGGGAAAGAACTTGAAGTTTCCGTCCTTCCAAAGAAGCAGGTCCAGGATGATCCCGGCGCCCAGTAGCCGACCTTTGTCACTGCCGGAAAAGAACGACTCTTCTCTGGACGCGTGATAGGGAGCGCCTTCTGTGAAATAGATCTCGACGCTGATCGCAGCGCTTTGAATTGTCAGCTTGCCAGACTCCTTCATGAGTCCGATAGTCTGCAACACATTCGATAGCGAAACGTTTTTCAGATCGCCGGAAAGGTTGAGCTGATCGGCCGGCTTGGCTTGTTCGGCGGGAGGACTGGGTGCAATGGAAGCCGCTGCGGCCTCAGGTTTCTGCAACTGCGGACGTTCTCCGGTCTGTCGAGGAGAAGGTTCCTGCGAGTGAAAATCGGGTTGGGCTTGCCTGTAGCTATCGTGGTTCTCTTCCACGACTGCTGAATTGCCACTGTTATCAGGCTGTCCGGAGCCAGGGGGCTGAGCGAGTTCTACAGCATTGAGTACAGTCTCGACATCTTGAGTCGACATAGTCCAGATGACGGCGCTGGTCGTGCTCGTAGAAGTAAATCCGGAAAGAGTCCAATCCGGGTCAGCAAACTCCTGATAGCTCGCCTTGGACATGGTCTGCCTGAGCTTTGCTCTTGACGAGATTAAACAAGAGAGCACGAACCACTGGGTCTGTGTTGAATCGGTAGGCCAACTGAGTTGAAACGTGCGGTCGCGAACGGAATCCGCTTTCTGCATCAGACTGCGGATCTCCGCTGTTTCAGGAAACCTCGTCAGTTCCATGAATAGGGTCGTCTTGCCAGTAAACATAATTAATCACTATAGAGACAATCTCGACAATATATACCACTCAAACTCTTCTAACAGCATTAAAAGCGGTAGTTTTAACGATTCTGTGATGGACGCCTGAGGTCGCCCAGCGAATTTGCTTTAAATTCAATTTCCCTGTTTAAGGCGTTTCAGTCCCTCGGTAAACTTCTGCATGTTTCCATCGTGCAACCATTCCAAGTCGGCAGCCTCGTTGGGATCGTACCAGGTTCTGACTGGATCAAACGCGACACCGGGCGGTAGAGGTTCGTCCTTTTCGAAGATGGCCGGCTCGTAGTCATTAAAAACGTGTATACCCTGCACCTTGAGCTTCTCTGCTTGCTTTTTACTCACATTGCAACCCCGGACATTCACCTGCACCAGTGATGGAAGCTTGGTCACGTAGGACAGCCCAACGTCTGTCAACTGTTCATTACCACTCAAATCCAGCACAACGAGACGATCGAGCACGCAGATCGGTGCCATATCTGAATCAGCGATGCCTAAATTAGAGACAGACAACTGTTGCAATTTTGGAAACAGTTGGATTTT
>CAYTDR010000239.1:0-9427 GCA_964436185.1 uncultured Candidatus Obscuribacterales bacterium
CCCCCTTTACCTTTTGCAAGGGGTTTATTTTAAATGAGGCAACGGTTCTTCAATTGTTAGAAATTACGTGAGTCAATGCGCTTGCCAGGTCGATTATGTGTCGACTCTGGAAAAACAGCGGGTACAGGTCTGACGCGTGAAAAAGTACGAGGCGCATAATAATTCTCGAACAGAGGCAAATCTCCATTCGTAAGTCATTTCTAAAGGAGATGAACGATGTTGAAAGATTATTATTCGAAACCAAAGACCATCGAACGGTTTCGGCAATCATGGATTCTACCTGAAATCGAGTAGTATCTTGCGTGGATGAAGAACAAGGGGGCACGCTGTACGAACAATCTATCGAAGAATCCCATTACTGGTACAACTCGGCGATTATGCAAAGGCTAGCGGAGCGACAGGTCTAGCCGATCTTGCGGATCAAGTCTCCGACCAGAAGAGTAATTTTGCTACACTGCCAGTATCTGCAACAGTGCCGTAGATGACGCAAGGATATGACGACAAAATACGGTCTGCGATGCTTATTACTTTTTAGATTGCTCGAAGACACGGACATGTTACTAACATGCCCGCAAAATCTCTGCGCTGTTCTTAGGCGTATACCTTCGGAAGAAACAGCGCCGGTGTGACTTTGAAGTATTGACCGAGCTTGACGCAATGTTCTTTTGTCAGGTCCCGTTTGCCGGAAACCAGCTCGCTCATGACACCGGAAGACACGCCTAGAATTTTTTGTACTGCTACTTGCTTCAGTCCATGGTCTTTCATGAACGACTGCAAAAGCTCGTGAGGCGGCAGGTCGGCAAACTTCAAGACATGATGCTTGCTTTCGTACTTGCTGATTTCATTAAGCAAAACTTCCAGATATTCAGCTTCATCGGTTGCCATCTCTCTGCACATCAGGCTTTGAGCTACTTCGTGCGCTGCGTCCAGGTGCTCGTCATTCTTGATCGGAACGAGCGGAAAGAGGTCGATAAGGGCTTTGTATTTTTTGGTCACCATTAGAATTTCTCCTTATCGTACTCCGCATGAGTCATGATTTTGAGGATGTAGACTCGCTCTTGGAAGATCCAGACCATTGCTGCCAGGCGGAAACTATTACCGCCGATATTGAAAATGAACTTCTGCTCTCCCAGATGATCAGCACTGTTGAAGGTCTTGTGCACGTCCGCGTTGTTTTTCCACTCAGCGGCTCTTGTTTTGGTCACCCAGTCATTTAACGGAACTTCGGCATCGGCATGTTCGGAAATGAATTGTTTGATGACCCGCGAATTCAAAATTTCCACTGCCACGGCTCCTTTATAGACATCCTCTCACATTGAGAGGATGTGCGCAACGGCAAATCTCTCGATTTGAGAGGAATTAATCTTGCTAACGGCTAAATTAATGCGCAGGGCTGCTTTTCAGCCCAATAGATGGGTCTTAGATTTTCGGCGCAACGAAGTAATAGGCACCATTGCCGCATTAGCTGCGTGCATCTCGTTATTCGCCTTTTGTGTTTTCGAGGTAATTGCATTTTCTTTCAGAGCGTATTTGCTTTCGTCGTGCAATTTGATGATGTCGCGGCACTTACGAACATGGCTTATCAAGGTACTCAAGAGAAGATCACGCTGAGCGTTATCAGTTATTTTCAGCTCGGGCATATTTCCTACCTTTCTTCTGAACAACTAAGTTTAGCTGTATCAACAGCAGAATAGTTGCAGCCTGCTGAAAAAATTCAGCGGGCTGTATCGCGCTACTAGTTTGCGTTCAAGCCCAAAGATGCGGGCGCGCCTCTCGCAGACTACATGAGCCATTCGAGCTGACAATCACATGATCGATCACAGAGGCACCGGCAGCGTGCCAGCTTTTATGAGGGGGTAGCCAGGTATGAAGAACCAATCAGAGGGGCATGACGGCATATAAGGAACCCAAACCAATGGAGTCAATAAGGTGGTATCGGGGGCGGTGAAAGACACACAACCACTGCTCAAGTCGTTTTTTCGCCTCCTTTGTTTTTCGTTCTATGGGTCACCGACGCGATCAAGCTTGTAATGGACGCACTTCTTGCTGCTAACATGTTCAAGGCGAGGATTGGTCAGCGTATCTTTGTTGCCGTCAAAGCTCGTGTAAATAAGTCCAGGGGCTGATTGTTTCCATCCAGTTGCCAGATCGACAGCGATGCCTACAGCAGTTGAAGCAAGCACTCCATTCGGCCAAAAGACCTGAGGATTCACACCCGTGTTTTTGTGCTTCAGCAGCGACTGTTCGCTCGTTCAGGAAGCGTCAAACAACAGTTCTAAAACCAGATGAACAACTTCTTTAGCTGACTTACTGACCGAATCGGACTACCTTTTCCTGCTGCATGTGACGTATAGTGAAGCGTGAAGTCTGTATCGATCACCGTGGACATCGGCACGTCGTTTTGGTATGAACCGATGGCTGTGGCTTTAAGACTTACATAGTCTCAGGTGGTGGCATCGATTTCATGCGAGCATGGGCTCAAAGGGGATACGGCATTCCGCTCGAACAAGTCGTTGGCAGCAGTGTTAAGACTAAGGCTGGCAGATGTCGTCCCTTGAGAAACTACGTGGAATATTACTGTTCGCTCCGGCGGTTCTACAACCAGGTGCGCCGAGTGTGGCAGGAAAAAGCTGTTTAACCGCCGGTCTCAACGTCGAAAGATGGACTGGAGCGATTTGCAATTCTGCTGAAGCGATTTCCGTTGCTGCCACCAAAAGTGGTGCATTCATCTTTGAACTCGAAACGAAACCATATCCGAGGCTCAGCTCAATCACGAGAACGATCGGCCAGGCACATTTTAGCTGATTTCAGTCGCTCGGCCAACCCTACGTACATTTCTCTGCGATCATCAAAATTGTCGGGCCACTACATGTGATACCATGCTAAAACCGCACACTGCCACGAATTTGCCAAATTCTTTCCACAATTCTGCCACGACCTGGATGTTATTGTGTTCCTCTCGATTCCCTGTCGCTCTTTGAGGTCTACATCTTGCTAGACTGCTTTGTTATTAGTTTCGCTTACGACGCGTTTATGTTCGTCGTCTTTCTCTTTGCTTTTGTGCTCTACGAAGAAGGATCAGTTTGACGCTGTCGCCCCAGACGACTTAAGACGTACCTTTGCAAATTTTGCATGGACACTGAATTTCCCCGATGAGTTTTTTCGTACAGCGATCAAAACGATACTGACACACTTTGAAGATAAGGACACGCCTGGCGCTAGTACCTGAAGACGAACCCGAACAGATTGAAACCCGTAATGAAGCACCCCCAAAGAGGGCGGCGGCGATTCGACCTGGGGCGTAAGGCATGGGGGCGGCGGTTGGGGGGTGGTCAAACCGAAGTGAACAAGCGAGTTGGGAGGCGACGAACTGTTCCTCGGAGTTATGTGCCCCTGGTGGTAACAGTCGATCGAAGTAGGCAGACCTAGATTGCAGATTTCTTACTGGTCTTTTGCGTTCTTCGTTGAGTCGATCGTGCCAACGTCATCAGTCAACTTCTCTTGTTGGATGCTGTCCCTCAAATCCACTAGACCAAGACACCTAATGTCGTGCTCACTCGCTCCGTACTTAATTGCCTTAACCAGGTAGTCACCTCCGAGCTCTCGATAACCTTTTTTCTGGTAAATGCCGGCTTCACAAATGAGGGCATCGGATAGATTGGGATTTTCTATAAGCAGATGGCGGGCAAGCTCAAAAGCTTCATCAACGGCTCCCAATGCAAGCAGCGTCTTTGCCTTGAGCCCGCGAGCTTTCAATGATCGGAGGTTGGACACCCGCAGATCATCCGCGGCATCCCTGTACCGGCCCATCTCATAGTTGATCTCCGCTCTGGCAAAATACTGCATTGGATCACATCTACCAGTGTTTTTTTCAAACCGATTGATTGCTTCTGAAATATCGGCTAGTGCAGACTCAAGATTACCGTTCGACCTGTCAATCTTGGCCCTATCGGCAAGGAGAACCGAGCCCGGAAAACGGGCGATATCCCTGGAGGTCCAGAGCCAGAGCAGCGTGGGAAGTAGCACCAGGGCGGCTATGATGCCGTATCTGGTGCCTGCGCCCGCCCGTTTCCAACCGTTTGATACTCCTTGAACAAGATTTGTCTTTTGAACTTGCTCGCCTTTGTCGACAATTTCCAGGTCAGCCAGAATTTCCGCCGCAGTCGCATATCGATCGGTTTGTTCCCTCTCCAGCGCCTTGTCAATGATGCGATCGAAACCGGGTTTTTCGATAGTAGTCTTCAATCTCGGAGCCGGCTCGTCGATATGCTTCATTATTGTGGCAATTGTGCTCTCTGCTTCGAAGAGTTTTTCTCCGGTCAGCAACTCGTAGGCGATGCAACCAAGTGAATAAACGTCTGTTCCGTAGGACACCTCTTCTCCGCGACACTGCTCAGGGCTCATGTAGGCGGGAGTGCCGAAAATTTCACCAGTCAGTGTAATCGACTTCGATTCGTCCTCCAGAGACCTGGCAATTCCCCAGTCAATAAGCTGGATATCGTCGCCCTCGACAAGCTCTCTAACCAGAATATTGTCTGGCTTGAGATCTCTGTGCACGATGCGATTGGCGTGCACATACGCCAGCGCCTCAGCGCACTGCTTGATCAGGCGAAAGACACGCCTGGCATCCAGTCGCCCCTCCTTTTTCAATAGTTGAGAAAGAGGCACGCCATCCACATACTCCATCACCAGGTAGGGAAGCCGCCGATCATGTATTCCGAACTCTTGAACGGCTGCAATATGGGGATGCCGTAGTGCGATAGACGCCGAGGCTTCTCGTTGAAATCTGGCCAAAGCGTCTTGTTGCAAAATGCCTCCAGGCAGCATGACCTTAACAGCCACCAATCGATCTAAATGTTTGTCGCAGCACCGATACACTGCGCCGAGACCGCCACTGCCGATGATGCTCTCAACGACGTACCGATCGGCAAGTGTTTGACCAATCAGTGAGTTAGTAGGGGATATTACTTTTCGAGGTGCTGGCAGACTATCCAGAACCTCCTCGTTACAATGAACGGTTAAGTCCTGAAGCTGCTCATCAAAAGCAGCCAGTTCGGTTTGTGCCTCTTCTGTGGCAGCGTGCTGGTCGGACACAACCAGGTCGTTCGATATCCGCTCAAGATGCTTCTCTCTTTCTTGCAACCTGGTTTTTCCTGCTAGTTATCGGGATTGGATAGTCGGCTGATTCGCTTCGAGGGCTTTGTAATTGTCTGGACCATTTGCAGGACCTGTTGAAGTCGAGCCTCCTTACTTGTCCCCACCATTGGTTCCAAAGGACTCTTGATTCGAACATCTCCTATCGTCTTGAGCGTGCGAATTGGGTCCAGTTTGTACGCGTGCTCCGCTTCTGTGTCTGCCTGTTTGATGTTTCCCTGACTCCTGAATATCTTCGATTTTGTAATATGAGCTTCTGCGGAGCTGGGATTGATGGCGAGAGCTCTGTCAGCTGTGTCCATCGCATCTGCTGGCGAACCAAGGGCCAGGAGATTCTGCATGTGAAGCTCGAGTCCGATCTGACTATCAGGCTTGAGTTCGAGAAACCTTGTAATGTCTGACTCTGTCCCTGTATGATTCTTCATAGCAAAGCGCACCGAAGCCCTTTGATAATATGCGGCTGGCGGCGGATTCCCCGTTTTTATGGCGTTATCTAGATCGGCAAGTGCCAGTTCGTAGTTGTTTTTATGACAATAGAGAATGGCTCTGTCCAGGCGAAGATTGGCGTCGTTGGGAGCGAGGTCGATTGCCCGATTCAAATCACTGAGTGCAGTCTCTGGATCCCCTTTCTGCAGATGAACAAAACCTCTCCAGTGAAATGCTTCCGAGTCTTTTGGGTTTAACTGAATAGCCCGATTTGCACATGCGAGCGCCTGAGGCAGGTCTCCTTCGCGAGCCTTTGCCTCTGCCTTCAAAACAAATGCCTCGTGTCGATCAGGGTTGATTGCGATTGCCTGTTCGGCTATGGAGAGAACCCTTCCGTACATTCCCTTCAATCGACACTCCCGCGCAAGCTGGACATGGTCTTCATAGGTTTTGGGGTTGTGCAGTTGCGCTGAGATCGCCATCATCGAATCTGATCGATTTGCGGAAGTGAACTTCGATAGTCCAATTGGTACGCCGATTACCGCGGTGAGTAGAGCTACTACGGTCATTTTCGTGACAGAACTGCTCATCTTCCATCGTCTACTGCACTCGTGCAATACACTCGTGCTCGCATGGGGACGTTCGCCTAGATGCACTCTCTCTACGTCTTCGAGCATGTCTCGAGCGGATTGATATCGTTCTGCCTGGTCTCGTTCCAGTGCCTTATTGAGGATTAGCTCGAATCCGGGTTTTTCGCGGATTTTTTTCAATCTTGGCGCGTATTCGTTGATGTGTTTCACGATCACTGCTATTGCGCTTTCGCCATGAAAAGGGGGCGACCCGGTCAACATCTCGTATGCGACACTGGCAAGTGAGTAAACATCCGAAGCGAAGCGTATGTCTTTTCCCATACATTGCTCGGGACTCATATAAGCAGGTGTGCCGAGTATCTCACCGGTTTGTGTAAGGTTCTTCTCACTTTCGTCGCTCAACATCTTCGCAATTCCGAAGTCGATGATTTGAGCCTCGACGCTGCCGTCTTCAAGCTGTCTTACTACGATGTTGGCTGGTTTTATGTCGCGATGGACGACATTGTTTTTGTGAGCATGCGCCAGCGCCTCTGTACATTGACGAAAAACATTGAATACATATTCAGGTGGTTTGACAGAGTCTTGTTTCAGCACATCAGATAGCGGTTGTCCGGATACATATTCCATGACCAGAAATGGAAATCCGTCGTGATATCCGAAATCCCTTACGCCAACTATATTCGGGTGTTTCAAGCCAACAGCAGTTTTTGCTTCGCGTTCGAATCTTACAAGTGACTTCGAATCGGCGCTCCGTTCAGGCCAGAGGAACTTCAGTGCAACGTCCTTACCGAGAAGTATGTCGCGGCCTTTGAATACGACTCCGAGTCCTCCACAACCGAGCATCGACGTAATAGTGTAGTGTTCATTGATCGTTTTCCCAATGAAATCGTCAAGCAAATTGACTAACTCAACCTGATTCAATTCAATTTTGCTGGCTGGATCGGACTTTATTGGGGCGTCATCGAGTGTGCGACTTGCTTCCTTCGCGTCTTCTGAAACGATGAACTGGTTTTGGTCTTTCTTCAGATCTTCGGCTGGCATACATAGTTCTGTCTGCTCGACACATGTTCTATACCCAGAACAGCGCAAAGTCAGCCAGTGGTATCAGTAACCGGAACTACTAATACCCACAGGTCGTCCTCCGTCAGTTTGAGGTCCGCCGAAATGTTGTCAGCTAGGGGATGCGAGAGAGCGTCAGCACCACCAGCGGTTCAGGGTGACATTTTTCCGCAGTATGTCCCGGAGAACGAAGTACCAACCACTACTTTCACTCCACCCTCGCTCACCAACACCATTCCCGCCCCAATGTACCTCCGACCCGAACCCCGAATAGATTGGTACGCTGTTGCGCCTTGGTTGATCTTTGTCGCAGCACTAGCGTTTGTGTGTGCGTTGGTGTGGTACCGCTCGAAGGGTCAGCGCCTGTTCGGTGTGGCGATATTGTTGTTCGTGTTGATGGGAGTGATACCACCATGGATAGACGCTTCGTATGCGCCGAGCTGGATGTCGAACGGAAGTGATGCAGCGCACAAGACGCGCACTTCGAACTCAGGTGCTTGGCTGTGTGATTTGGCATCGGCTCCACCGGGTGCCTGCAAGTTCCAACTGACTCCAGCACAGCCAACATCAGTATCTCTACAACACTGCGCACCGCCTCTGGTGTCAGAGCGGTGGAGATGTTGACTGAAGCCTGGCAAGTATAAAATCTGGCAAAAGTGACCGGAGATCGGCTGTCGGCGGCAGTTGGACATGATCTGAAATGGTGCTGCTCAAGGATTTCTTGAAAAGCGGGATGATCTGTCTCAGGGCAGAGGAGCATGTATTTCTTTGGTAGAGGAAATGCCTTTCTAACTCGCCATTCTCGCTCCCAGGAAAAGTCTTTAGGATTTCCTGCACCCAAGCCAAATTGCTCAACAAATGGTGTCAGTCTAAAAACTGGATCTAACGGATTCTTTTCTGAGATTGCTCGGTCAATAAGAGCATTAAGCGGCTTGGTAAGCCAGTCATGTCCCGGGGTAATGTCCACGTACCAGGCGGGGTTTACGCCAAACCTACGAGCCTGCTTTTGGGTGATTATGATTCCGTACGGTTCGAACTTGATCTGCCTGCCCTCAATCTGCTCTTTCAAGTGGTGTCTCTGTGAAGCAGACGCATCGTTGATCGTCAACGGACCATTTTGATGCCTGCATTGATACGGCGTGGCCGAATGGGCTGACGGCCTCAATGGCGCCGCCGATGATAATCTCGGACAAGCGCTGTCTAGCGGTCTTCCCGCCCATAGTGCGGGTAAGATGGACTAGAAAAGTGCTGAGGTCGCTCCGTCGAGCGAGGACCTGTAAAGGGTTCGATATCTTCAGGGCACTTAATTGCCGGCGCCACCTCCAACGCACCGTTAACAGCCACGAACGTGCAACTCTCTGACTGGCAATTTCACCGCGCATAACACAGACATTTAGCTTAGCCCGAGTGTGAAAACTTCTCTAGTGCTGACATGTATGGTAAGCTCAGGCGTTTCGAGGGGATTTCTATGCTGAAGCGGTTAAGTGCAGAGTTTATTGGTACGTTATGGTTAGTTCTCGGTGGCTGTGGAAGCGCCGTTATCGCAGCTGCGTTCCCGAGCGTCGGCATTGGACTCCTGGGTGTTTCTTTCGCATTTGGATTGACTGTGTTGACGATGGCTTACGCTGTCGGTCATATTTCTGGTTGTCACCTTAATCCGGCAGTATCCGTTGGACTTTTTGCTGGTGGCAGATTTCCAGCCAAAGACCTGCTTCCGTACATCGGTGCTCAAGTGCTTGGCGGTATCGCAGGTGCTGCAATTCTTTATGTGATTGCAAGTGGTGTACCTGGGTTTAGTTTGGCGGGTGGATTCGCTTGTAACGGGTATGGAGAACATTCACCAGGTCAGTATTCAATGATGGCGGCTTTTGTCACAGAGTTCGTCATGACGTTCGCATTTCTTTTCATCATCTGCGGCTCGACTCATGGAAAAGCGCCAGTCGGCTTCGCACCAATTGCTATTGGACTCGGTCTGACATTGATCCATTTGATCAGCATTCCGGTTACCAACACGTCTGTGAATCCGGCTCGCAGTTTAGGTCCTGCTATCTTCGTTGGTGGTTGGGCGATCGAGCAAGTTTGGCTATTCTGGCTCGCACCACTTCTTGGTGCCGCATGTGGTGGTGCAGTCTATCGTTTTCTCGGCAAAGAAGATGTTGCCGAAGCAATATATTCAGCTCTGACCATGCCCATCTCTG
>CAYTDR010000240.1:0-9426 GCA_964436185.1 uncultured Candidatus Obscuribacterales bacterium
GTAAAATGGCTCCCCTTGGACGTCTTAGCATGGCAGCCTTGTTCGTCGATCGAGTCTGCAAGGAATCGAAGTTTTTTCAATTGGTCTAAAAAAATACTTTTCTCTTGGTTTCGGCGAAAGCTTGTTGCAAGTTTCAGAAAAGGCCTTCTCTCATGGCTTTGACGGCAGCTTGGGTTCTGTCCGATACGGCAAGCTTTTCCATTATGTGTCTCATATGGGTTTTTACAGTTTCGACGCTGATGGACAGCCTTTCTGCAATTGACTGATTTGTATTGCCATCGACTACTAATTTGAGCACATCCAGCTCTCTTTGAGATAGGGAGGCGAGCATACTACCGGGCTTGATCTCGGCCTCATCCGGATGAAGTGACCGACTGCCACCCACACTTGCTCGCAGTACCCGCCTCGCGATGCCGGGATCCAGCCAAGCAGCACCTTCAGCGACAGCTCTGATTGCCATGATCAACTGCTCGGCAGGCGCTTCCTTAAGGCAATATCCGTCTGCACCGGCGGCCAGAGCGGCGAAGATATGCTTGTCGTCGTCATGCGAGGTGAGCATGATTATTCGTACATTGGACTCTTCTTTGATCTGTCCTGTCGCTTCAATGCCATCTACAAGCGGTAGACCAATGTCCATCAAGACCACTTTTGGTAACAGGCTGGAGGCAAGCATTACGGCTTCGCGCCCATCACCAGCCAAGCCCACGACTTTGAGCCCTGGAGCTGCGTCCAGAATTACCTTGAGTCCAACCCGAGCAATCTCCTGGTCTTCAACTATAAGAATAGTGATATCGCTTTCTTCTGGCATGTCTTCCTGTCAGTAAACGCTACATGGTTCGACGTTCGACAGCTGCTATCGTTCCAGCGTCGAAACAGTCCATAGATTAGAACTAGTTCTCCACCAGCAGTCTCTTCATGACTTTGCCCGTTGAATTGCGCGGCAAGGTGTCAACAAACTGTACCAGTCGGGGCACTTTGTAGTCAGCTAAATGATCGGAGCAAAGCTGCTTCACTTCGTCTTCGCTGAGGTTCTCACCCGACCTCAAGGCAATTACCGCTTTCACCCGCTCACCCATCAGTGTGTCCGGCACACCGACAACTGCGCACTCTTGCACCTGAGGAATCTTTTCTATAACAGCCTCAACTTCTCGAGGATATATGTTCTGCCCGCCTCGAATGATCAGTTCCTTCATGCGACCACAGAGATGAAGATAACCGTCATCATCGAGATAGCCAAGGTCACCGGTGAGGAAGTAACCATCCTGGAAGCTTTCTTCCGATGAGGTCGGAAGATTATAGTAACCAGTGAGGACGTTCTCGCCCTTGATCGCCACTTGACCGACGTTGCCTTCTCCTTTAGACAGGCTGTTAAACGCTTCATCCAGTATTCGCAGCTCTACTCCGGGAACGGCCGGCCCCACGGATCCCAATTTCCGCATGCCCTGCAGGGGAGTCAGTGTCGCCACGCAACTCACCTCAGTTAGACCATAACCTTCGATGATGGGCGCATCAAAAGTCCTGGAGAATCGCTCTAACAGTACCGGATCGACAGGAGCGCCACCACAAATTCCGAATCGCAGCGAGCGGAGGTCGAAAGATTCGTTCTCCAGTTCCATCGTGAGGAACTGGAACATAGCAGGGACACAGGGTAGGACCGTAATAAGATGTCGCTCGATCAGCTCGAGTACATGTCGAGCTTCGAACTTTTCACAGATAACCAGTGCGCCACCATCAGACAACGTGCCCAACATGACAATGGTCATTCCATAGATATGACAAAGCGGTAAGACCGCCAGAACTCGATCAGACCCCGAGCATGGAATCACCTTGCCTCTCATCTCTACAGCCGCTCGCAGACAGCGATGAGTAAGCATCGCTCCTTTCGGTTTCCCCGTCGTTCCGGAAGTGTAGACGAGAACGGCAAGATCATCCTGGTCGACTGGTACGTCGAAATCCGCGTCCTGACTTGGATCCAATGACGGGCTATCGATGAAAAGTTTGGTTGTATCGATTATGCTGACCCGCAACCGTGCGTCGTGCACTGCACTCTCGCCGCTACCCATGATGATCAGGTGCCTGAGAGAATCGAGAGCGGGTCTGGCAGCCGAGATCAATCCGTTCAGTTTCTCGTGAAGGATGACCGCCTTGGCGCCCGAATCGCTGATTATATGAGTTACTTCTTCGGTCTTCAAAAGGGGGTTGATAGCAACCATGGTCGCGCCCAGTCGAGCAACGGCAAAGAAGGCGATGACAAAATCAGGATGGTTAGCGAGCATGAGACCGACTTTGTCACCACGCTCAATACCGGCCTCGGAAAGAACTCTTGCAAAGGACGTAATGCCTGACCAGAGTTGAGCAAAGGAAATCTTGCCGTCGCCGAAGAATAGAGCAGGATTATCAGGAGTCTGTCTGACTCGCTGCCTTAGTATGTCTGCAACATTGCTCATAATACTCGAGCCCTTTGACAGCTCGAAAACTCCTGGAGAAGAAACTGACAAACTCACTCACAAGCCTCCAGCCATGCCGAACATGGAGAGTTTAAACCATTCCTCAGTCGGATCTGTTAACCGTTCTTAACTCACGGCCAAGTGTCCGCAGAATAATCCCGGTCATTGCAGGCTGCAATAACTGATGATTGTTATGACGAAGTGATCTGCTGACCCAAGAGAATCGTGAAAGATTTACCATGCAAACGAGAATAATCGCGCCTGCGCTTACTTCAGGCTAGGGAACGACGTCGGAGGTTTGGCGCTTGTTGTTCAATGGCTTGAGAATCTTCTGATTCTCACTGTCAGGCTTGTAAACCCAGCGTAGCAGCAACTGCCTGAACTCTTCTGCATCCAGAGGTTTAGACATAAAGTCATCCATGCCCGCTTTAACGCATTGATCCTCAGCCTCACCGCTTGTTCTGGCGGTCACGGCGATCACTGGAGTTCGCCTACCAGTCCACTTCTCAACACGTCGAAGTTCACGGGCACAGCCGAAGCCGTCGATCCCTGGTAACCCTAGGTCGAGAAGAACTGCTGCATACTCCGTGTATCGGACAGCATTCAAAGCATCCTCACCTGAACATACCATGTGAACGTTGTAGCCAAATCGTTCACATAGTTGTTGAATTACAAATCGCTGGGTGGCATCATCCTCAACGACTAATATAGACTCGGCTGGCAAGTTGCGGATCCTCGATCTAATTTACACGTAATTCCTAAAATAGCACGGTTCTGTTTTTTACTGCACTTTTGCGCACCGCTTTTGGAAAAACATTATGGAATTAACATAGAACGCCTTCATATCTACTCGAAGCGGGACACAATCTAGTTATAGCAAAATGATAAGATCCAACCAATAGTCGATTACGAGCCATACACAATGATCAGGCTAACTCTATTCCTAGTTATTCTTGTTCTTCTATTGGCAGGAAGGGCAGTGCAAGCGGATCAGACGGAACAACCAGATATACCGACGCGGTTACCCAACCCATTCAGTAGCAAGCAAAACTTCCAGAAGCCTGTGTCGATCACAGATGACCTCAGGTGTTTTGAGCAGACTCTGTACTCTGAATGCAATGAAGGAAAGTCGGAAGAGGGCAGGTTGGGCGCGTTAGAACATACTGTTTACGGCGCTGCCAAAACCGGTAAGCGGCTCTCTCCAAAAACCAGAGCAGAACAGCTTGCCCAGGTGATCGACTATCTAGCGGCCGGACGAAAGTTCTACGAAGAAAAAGAATGGCAAAAGGCCAGAGATGAATTTCATCAAGTCCTCAAGCTTTGCGGAAAAGAATGGAAAAGCCTGATCAAGGCCGAGACTTTCTACAGATTAGGGAAGTGTGAATACGAACTAAGCAACATTCGCCACGCATCGGACCCAAAGGCGAAGGTCGACGGAATGCTTCTCCGCGCATCGAAGGAGAACCTGACAAAGGCCTGCAATACCTATAAGGCGCTGGGAGAACCTGCCACGGCCCAGGAAATCGCCACTTTCCTCGACACGTTTCGTGATAAAGCGTCGACCTACTTCTTGTATTAGCCTTTCATCGACAACCGTTATGAAGTCAGCGCTAGGTGCCGACCAGTGGGTATAAAGCCAGAATGCACGATCAATGGCGACCCGAGACTCGATCCACCAGGAGAACATGAATGAAGAATCTGATATGGGGCGCTCTCATTATCGGCATTGGCCTGATGAATGGCGGCTCAATCTTCACGGGCAATCCAGGCATGTTCGACTATGTCTTTGATGTTCTTGGAATTGTCCTGGTGGTATCAGGTATTTATCAGATGGTTACCGGCGGCAGAAACAAGGAAGGTTAGTCACAATATAGTGTCGCCAATTGTCGTCAACTCTTTTCAGTCGCAATAATTGTCTATTCGAACTGACCTGGCAGCTTAATCGAACGTTTTTCTGCGCCGAACTCCACAAAATAGGCTCGATCCGGAGCAATGTACTCAAAGTTGACTACCTCTGCCGAGAAGTTGTTATTCTCCAGACGGAGAAGCCACTCGTTGTAGCCATCTTCCTGATATTCGTAGCTGACACCATCGTCTTCCACATAGAGACCGATTGCATTCTCGCCGTAGCATTTGAACGTGACCGGCACGTGCTCATACTGGCTTGTGCTCTGCATCGGGTCTGCCAACGGGATGACGGCTCCCTCGCGGACAAATGCAGGCACTTGTCCCAGGCCGAACGTGACAGTATGTACCTTACCGCCTTCCAGCGGCTCACCACCCTCGAATGGATACCATCGTCCTTCAGGAAGATAAACGCTTCTGGCAGACTGTCCGCGTTTCACAACCGGCGCAACTAGAATGTCAGAGCCAAAGAGGAACTGATCGTCAACTTCAGCAGCGAAACTATCTTGCGGATAAGCCCAGATGAGAGGACGCATGAGCGGAGCACCATTTCTTACGTGCTCCCAGAACAAGTTGCGGATGTAGGGAAGAAGCTGATACCTGGTTTTGATGAAATGCCGGATGTATTCTTCGACCTCGCTGCCGAAAGCCCAGGGCTCTTGCGGAGAGCCTTCTTTCGAACAATGATTGCGCATGAAGGGATAAAAAATTCCAAGTGCATACCAACGAGCGAGTAGTTCAGGAGAACAGTCGTCTCCGAAGCCACCAATATCAACACCACAGAACGGCACTCCTGAGAGTCCAACATTCAACAACATCGGAATGGAGACTGCCAGATGTTCCCACCAGGACATGTTTTCGCCCATCCATACAGCCGCGAACCGTTGTGTTCCTGCGTAACCGGATCGACTGAGAACAAAAGGACGCTCATCAGGTTTTAGAGCCTTCAACCCTTCATAGGTTGCTCGAGTCATTTGATGACCATAGAGGTTTCGCACCTCGAAGTGTCCGACCAGTCCTTCTTCGGACTGTTGCATGAATAACTGATGATTTTCCTTCGGCAGTTCGATTGCTTCCAGAGGTAATGGGCATGCCTGCCCAATCAGGCATGGCTCGTTCATGTCATTCCAAATACCGGCGACGTTGTTCTCCGTGTAGAAGCCATGAAATGCCGCCCACCACAAGCGAACATCTTGCCTCAGATAATCGGGAAAGACACATTGCCCTGGCCAAACTTTGGCATAAAACGGCTTGTCATCTGCCTTCTTGCAAAAATAATCGCTCTTTCTGCCGTCCTGGTAAACATAATATTTCGCATCTTTTTTGACACAAGGATTGACGATTGCAACCACCCTGAAGTTCTCGGCCGCCAGTTGATCGACGGTCTCCTTGAAGTCGGGGAATCGCTCCGGAGAGTGTGTGAACACCCTGTATTCGTCCATATAATCGATATCGAGCACGATAGTATCGCAGGGGATTTGGCGCGAGCGAAACTGGCGTGCCACATCCAACACCGTCCTGGCGTCCGGATAGCTCCAGCGTGACTGCTGGTGTCCGAGGGCCCAGGTGGGAGGCAGGTCGGACCGACCTGTAAGCGATGTATATGCAGCAAGCAGATCGGGCAGTGAACTCTCCGCGAACATATAAACTGTCCATCCTCTTCTAGAGAGGAGCTCTATCGAAGCATTGCCATCGAGCTCTACATCAAGCGACCAGCGCTGCCGAGCGGGGGAGTCCAGAAAAATTCCATAGTACTGTTCTTGGTGGCGCACAATCAGAAATGGGATAGACATGTACATCGTATCCAGTGTCGGAATGTGCAGGCTATCGCTGTAATTGAAGAGCGTATGTGCTCGCCCTCTCAGATTAAACCCAGAGAGTCGCTGTCCGAGACCAAGACATTTTGCGCCATCTGGCAAAGCGAAGAAACAGTTCCACCGGCTCTCCGATGACTGCTGCCACTGGAAGTTAAGCGGCAAGGGCTCGCTGGCGGATATCAATCTCCAGGCATAAGCGGCAGTGCGATCGCCATCATTTTCGAGCCCGGAGCCAGGATCGGCACATGCATAAGAGTTCGGTGCCTTCGCATCCCCTTCCGGCCAAGCCTTGATTCGAAAAACCTTTACTCCCTGGACTTCCGAAACCTCCGTTCTCGAGTCGCCACGAAAAACGTTCGGCGGGCGTGTCTCTCCCTTCTCTCTTGTCTTTACTTTGCGTGCTTCAAGCCAATCAGTCGGAGACTCTAGCTGCTTCACCTTCAATTCTCCCAACGTTCTTAATGACAACCCGTCAACCTAATCAGGCTAGATAGTTTATCACTGTGCGATTCCTAGCTGGGAAAATCATCAAATCCCTGATGGGGTTTAAGGCGAACCGATGCAGCCTTCGGCATTTCTGCCTGGTAGAAAAATTGGCCAGACCTGCCGGAAGGAGCCCACCTGGTAGAAGGGGAGAAATTTGTAGGCACTTCTTCCACCACCTCGAGACCCAAAAACCGAGAGGGTTTGAGCAAAAGAGGAGAATAACGATGCACCGTTCTCACCCAGAAGAAAGCCCACCTGGTAGAAGGGAGAAATTTGTAGACACTTCTTCCATCGCTTCGAGACCCAGAAAACGAGAGGTTTTAAAAAAGGAGAACGGTGTCGCCGTTCTCCTTTGAAACTTTTCAAAATTTCGCCCGGTCCCGGCTCAAAAATCAACCGTTCCCAAGTATTTTCTTGATATCGATATCGATACCACTATCTCCTGCATATCCGATCGAGTAAGAGACCACCTCACCATCAGTATTCAAGAATACTACCGTCGGGATAGGACTTACCTCGTATTGATCAATCAGGCTTTCATTTTTCGGATCGTCGACATCCACTCTCATGATCATGAGCTTGTCGCCGTACTGCGCTTGCACTTTAGTGAGCGCTTCATCGAGCTGTTTGCATGGTTGACACCAGGAGGCATAAAAGTCAATAACGGTCGGTCTTGGGGGCGCGCCATCTCCTCGGTGCTGACCCAACCCAAACAATTTGGCAAGCAGCTTTGTATCCGGTCCGGTTCTTGGCTGCAGATACTTCTGTGGCAGTTTCATCATGGAAGTGTTTGCGTCCTTGGCAAACTTCGACCCTCGTCCGACACGGATTGCCTGCCGGTAAAACTTTCTTGCTTTTGCATACTTCTTTGTCTTTGAACAGGCTTCTCCCATGAGGAAGTTGCATTCACAACTATTGGGTTGTTTGCTCAAAGCTTGAGCGAAATCTTGCATTGCTTGTTCTGCATGTCCTTTGGCCATCTTTGCTCGACCGTTCTTCAGCAGTTGAACGGAAGGATCATTACTGGGCGTTTGTCCGGCCTCGACGGGCAAGGCCAATGTTCCGACAGTTAATGCAAGACTCAAACAAAGGACTTTCAGTAATGGGCGGGAAAACATAGACGGTTCCTCTCTTATCTAAAACTGCGCCGCACCGGCTGTGTGGGACTACTCATTGTAGAGGCACTTTAGGAGTGCTCGCTGGAATATTTGGATTTTTCTTCATTAAGGGCTTGTTGCATCGGGCTTGTCTTTCGCCTGCTCAGTACTGCTTTTCCCTTCGGTGGAATCGACTATTTCTTTTGTTTTGGTGTCACTAGCTTCAGCGGGAGCTTGACGGGTCGAGTTGTTGAGAGTACTGGCTTTCTTCGAGAAGCGCAGCTTCGAATTGAGGGAATCCTCTTTTTTTCGAGGTGTCCAGCCTGTAACGTGGGTTTCCAGCCATTCGTTCAACGTCTTTAGATCGTCTTCGTTGAACTGAGCTTCCTCGAAAATGAGGTGCTCACTCTTAGGCAAGAGAACCATCTTACGATCTTTGGTGTTTAGTTGATTGAACAACTCGATAGTGCCTTCAGGTCGAACCAGATGATCCTTGCAGCCTTGCACGATCAGCACAGGTGTGGAAGTTATGCGTTTTGCGCTTTCATGATTGCTGTTCATGAAATGCTGAAACTGCATTAGCTCGCGGGGTGACAGATTCAACCTGGCGAGCGGATCGTTGAGCCAGGCATCGCGTAGCTCAGGTTTCTCAGTGGCCTGTTTAACCACATCCTCGCCTACATTGAAGGGCTTATCCGCCTTTCCCTTGATCAATTTGATCGCCACTTTGAGACTGGCTCGTCCTTGTTTAAAACGATCTCCAGCCGGCACCGATGAGACCAGACCGTCGATCAACTCAGGATATAGAGATGTTGCCTTGAGAGCGATTGCGCCGCCCATTGATTCGCCAAGCAAAAACACAGGCAAATCGCGGTGTGCCTTGTGAATTACCTCAAGAGTCGCTTTCACGTCGGCCATACAGCTATCGAAGTCGACTAGCTCACGACCTTTAGCGGCCATCCAGGAGCCGAATCCGCGCACATCTATGGAATAAACAGCATAACCGCTGGCGCTCAACTTCTTGCCCAACGCTTCGTAAGTACCGTTATGCAGACCCAGCCCATGAACGCATAGAATCACTCCCTTAATAGGCATTGAGCGGTCAATCCATGCCAGGCAGGGGGCGTTCCCCCGTATGACCGAACCTTTCTTGCGTTTCGATTTTTTGCTGTCTTCGACGCCGCCGACGACATTGTTTTTACTCTGCGGCGAAACAGGTGCATCCGCTGTGCCTGCGCCGACGCCCTCTACGCGTTTTTCAGTGGGTTTCTCGCTGCTTGCCTTCCCAGGATTCGATGCGTCCGCCTCCTGAGACTTGGTTGAAACCGAACCGTCAGCACTCGTGTCGGTGCCAGACTTATCGTTCTTCGCACCTGTGTCCTGCGATTTGGTCGATACTGCAGAATCAATACTAATATCGGAATTCGACTTATCGCTCTTCGATTGTGTCGATTTGCTGGAGTCAGCGGAGTCGTTAATCGTACTCTTAGTATTCTTTTCGCTCTTCGCCAAGTCCTCCGATTTCGCAGCGGCTTTGTCTTTGCTCTCGGAGCTCGAGCCGCTATCTGGAGACCCATTTACGCTGCTGTCTTTCTCCAGCGCAAGAGCCGCTGGACCAAAGACAAGGTTCAAGATGAAAAGACAGTTTAAGATTCGAAGCATAGGTGAACGCCC
>CAYTDR010000241.1:0-9409 GCA_964436185.1 uncultured Candidatus Obscuribacterales bacterium
ACGTCTGAGTCTCTTTGAACTGCTTGTCCAGTAGTTAGATCAGATTTCGTCTCTATCCACAAAGGCACAGCAGAAAGTCAGATAATAATGCGCAAACGGATCATCTTCCTGATCGTCTTTCTCGCAGCCTGGATTCGCACCAGGCTGATGTCCAATAAACTGGCCGGGCGCTCGCTTCTGGTCGAGCGGCTGGCTGGATTCCGCAGCCTCATGGGCAAGTGGAAGGCCTGGTACTGCTTCGAGCAGGCGCGAAGGACCTGCCCGGCGTACAAAGACTTCAACGCCAGGAACCCCGGTGAGCCGGTGTTGCACGGCTGGTCGTGGGTACCCGACTTCACGGGCGTGGTGCCCATGGACAAGCCGAACTTCATCAAGCCGTACACTCTGGCCCAACGTTGTCACGGCGGAAAGCTGCCGACTCTGGGCTCGGTGATTGACGAGTCGTCGGGCTCGACGGGCAAGCCCAACAACTGGGTGCGTGGTCCGGAAGAACGCAAGGCAGTCGCCAAGGTCATGCAACTGGCGCTACGGGTGCAGGTCGGCGACCAACAGCTCTTCTTCATCAACGCCTTCGCCCTCGGCCCGTGGGCGACCGGCATGTCGGTGAGCAGCGCCATCGTCGACGAGTGTCTGCTCAAGTCCACCGGACCGGACCTGGACAAGATCATCACCACGCTGCAAGACTTCGGTCCCAACTTCCTCTACATCATCGCCGGCTATCCGCCCTTCCTCAAGCAGCTCGTGGATAGCAAGGCCGTCGATTGGAGCAAGTTCAACGTCATCGCCTTCTACGGTGGCGAAGGGATGCCGGAAGAAATGCGCACGTACCTCATGCGCGCATTCAAGGCGGTTTATGGCGATTATGGTGCCTCCGACCTGGAGATCAACATCGCCGCAGAAAACGACCTGGTCGTCGCCATCCGCCAGCTCATGAACACGAACCCCAAGTTGCGCCGCCGGTTCAACCAGGCGGTTGCCAAAATCGAGGGCTGCGAGCGCCTGACAGACGCTCTCCCCCACGTGTTCCAATACAACCCGCTCGACTACCTGGTCGAGACCAACCCGCTGGGCGAGCTACTGGTGACGCTCTGCCGCGCCTCCAACGTAGCGCCCAAGATTCGCTACAACATTCATGACAACGGACACGTCATGACCTGGGACGAGGCAGCGCGCATCCTCGCCGAGGAAGGATACGACATCCGCGATCTCCCCGTGGGCATCTCCAACCTGCCCTTGATGTTCCTCTACGGGCGCTCGGACCTGTCGGTCGAATACTACGGTTGCAAGATCACACCGAGCGAGATCGATCGGATCGTCTACGAGAACGCCGTGCTCTCTCCCAACTTCAGCTCCTTCCGCCTGTTCACGTCGGCGGATGCCGAACTCAACAAGCTGCTTACGCTGGCCATCGAGCTATCGCCCAACGGTGCTGTGGCAGACCCGGAGACGCTGCGGCAGCAGCTCTTCCAACGGTTGGCGGACCTCAATCAGGACTTCCGCGAGGCGGACCGGATCGCTCGCCAGAAAAACATCGTGCCGCTGTTGGAGCTGCACCCCTATCGCACCGGGCCGTTCGAGAAGACCGACATTCGGCTCAAGGCCAACTACATCGGCCAGCGCTGATCGAAGTTCTGACGAGGCCGGCTCAACTAACCTGGGCTGACAAAATCATCCCAGGCTTCGGATCGCGTCTTGTGCGCGATCTTCATGGCACCCGCTCATGAATTGACGGGTGCCTGCAGCCAGGGTCCGCCTTATCATCGGACCCTGGCTCGTTTCTTAAAGCACCGCGTTTAGTGCCACGATGTGGTGGCACTTCGGCGAGGTTGCCGGTTTACAGCTCAAAAACCAAGCTAGTATTCCTAAAGAGGAGAACGTCAGTGAGCAAGACACTTGATACCCAGTGGCTGAAGAACATCCCGTTCACCGCAGCCGAAGGCATCGACCTGGAAGGAGCCAAAGCGACATCGCAATTCCAGGAGTGGGCCGATCTGATAGGGCGAGAACGCGACTTCACGATCAAGAGCATCCACTTCCAGTCCATCGACATGTTCGGCAAGAAGTGGGGATTCATCAAGTTCAAAGCCGACGTGACGGATGCGCAAGGGCAGTTCATCCCCGGCATCGTCTTCATGCGCGGCGGCTCGGTGGGTATTCTGCCCATCCTCGAGTGCGAGGGTGTGGAACACGTCATTCTCACGGTTCAATCGCGAGTGGCGGCTGCCTCCTTCGACTACGAGGAGATACCAGCCGGAATGCTCGACGGCTCGGGCAACTTCAACGGCGTCGCCGCCGACGAGTTGCAGCAAGAGCTGGGGCTCGTCATCGCCGACGGCGAACTGTTCGACCTGACGGAATTCGCCGGCTACCGCCGTGGCTTCGTGCCCTCTGCCGGCGGCTGCGACGAGACGGTCCGACTGTTCTGCTTCAAACGCAAGGTCAGCCGGGAGACCCTCGATAAGATCAACGGTCGCTGCACAGGCCTTGCCGAAGAGGGCGAGAAGATCAGCCTCAAGGTGGCGCTCCTCGCGGACCTCTGGCGTCTCGACGACGCCAAGTCGGTGGTCGCGTTCACCCTCTACCTGAAGGCGAAAGAGAAGGGCGCGTACACGACGGAACCGCTCGAACTGGTGATCTAATTTTGCGTTCACCTCCGGCCTGCGATGGAGCAGGCCGGAGGAGGCGTGGAACCCGCTAATGATCGGCATTTGGGCATCTCTTAATGTCAAAACTTTTCACTATAGAGCATAGTCTTTCGTGCGAGAAAAAGTTCTTTTTGCCGTCCCGGGGTTTGAAGCCATGCTTCAGACCCCGAGAGGCATTCGTCTTCAGCGAATCAAATCACCGGAGACAGTGTGTCGGTTAGCGCTGCGACTCGATCTCCTCGCGCTCCTCCTTGGTCAGGAGGTTCCAGAGCGCCTTCTCGAGCGCATCCAGCGAGTCGAGTTCGAGGAACTCCTTGATGGCGGTCGGGATGGTCTTGCACATCACGTAGAACGTGGGGGCGTTCTCGTAGCCCTCCTCCGTGACCTTTTCCTTCTGGGCTTGCGTCAGGGGCAGGGTGCTGAGGTATTCGTAGACTTTCATGTTCGGTCCTTCTGATTCTCTGATGAGTGCATGTCTCGGGTTCAGGCGCGACAGCCGTTGCTGCCTGGTAATGCCTCTCCCTCGACCTGCAGAAGCGTCACCGATACTACCTGCGGTGTGGCAGATTCGCGGGTGACGGTGCTCCTGCTAAAGCGTCCCGTGTGAAGGCTGCACGAGAAATGCAGACTTCACACGAGACGTATTCTCATGGGCACAATCGCGAGAAGGAAAACTCAAAAGGCGTTCTTTTGAAGAACGCCTTTCGAGCTTAAGCTAAGCCGACAATCATTGCCGGTTACTTCTTGCCGCAAGTGCAACCAGTCGCGCACTTGGTGCCGGTCTTGGCGCAATCGCAGGCAGTCCCGCACTTGCAGGCAGTGCTGCAGCCACAGGCGCCCTTCGCGGCAGGAGCGACAGCCGGAGCTACGCCCGCCTTCTTACCGCAGGAGCAGCCGCTGTTGCAGGCCTTGCCGGTCTTGGCACAGTCGCATGCCGTGCCGCAGGTGCAAGCAGCGCTGCAAGCGCACTTCTTGGCGCAGGTGCAGCCGGTATTGCAGGACTTGCCGGTCTTGGCGCAATCGCAAGCCGTCCCGCAGGTGCAGGCAGCGCTGCAACCACAGGCGCTCTTCGGAGCCGGAGCGACAGCCGGAGCTACGCCCGCCTTCTTACCGCAGGAGCAGCCCGCAGTGCAGGCCTTGCCGGTCTTGGCGCAGTCGCACGCCTTGCCGCAGGTGCAGGCAGCGGCGCAATCGCACTTCTTGGCGCAAGCGCAGCCCGCGTTGCAGGCCTTGCCGGTCTTGGCGCAATCGCAGGCCGTCCCGCAGGTGCAAGCGGTGCTACAGCCACAAGCGCTCTTAGCCTTGGGACCAACCGCCGGAGCGGCAGCCGGAGCGGCGCCCGGAGCAGCACCCGGAGCGGCGTTCGGGGCGTTTCCGCCATTGGTGTTGCCCTGCTTGGCCTTCTGCGCCTTGTTATAGGCATCCAGCGTGTCTTGGACCCAGGTGCGCAGATCGGTGACCGAGCTGTAGCCGATCTTCGTGGACAGGACGGTGCCGTCCGGGGCGAAGATCTTCATCGTCGGGTAAGCCCTGACGCCGTACTTGGTAGCCAGCGCCTGGTTCTGGGTCACCTCCACCTTGGTGAAGCCGACCTTGCCGGCGAACTCGGGAGCGAGAGCCTCCAGGTTCGGCTTGAGCATCTGGCAGGGACCACACCAGTACGCGGTGAAGTCGACCAGAACGGGACCCGGCGAAGCCTTGACCTCCTTGTCGAACGTAGTCGAGTTCAGCTCCTTCACCTCGACCTTTTTCTCGTCAGCCAACGCCGTACCGGCGAACAATCCAAATGCGCTCAGAACGAGCAGTGTCAGCAGGTTTTTCATGGTTCTAATATCCCTGTTCGTACGAGACTTACTGTCTCAGAGGGGACTGTGACACGGTGCCACAGTCCAGGTGGGACTGAAAATGTCATCCTTGCAGTCAGACAAAGCGGTCCGCATCGGACGCCGACCGCACAAACATGCATGACTAGGGCTTTGCAGCTTCTTGCAGCGAGTCGATGACCATCTGCTTCGTCAGCAGCGTGGGCAGGACCGTCGGTTGCGTCGGACGATGCGGACTAAACACCACATATAGTGGCACACCCGCCCGCCCGAACTTCGCCAGCGTCGCAGTCAACTCAGGGTCGCTGTTGGTCCAGTCAGCCTTGAGCACTACGGCATTGGTCGCCACCAGCGAGTCTTTGATCTCCTGGGTGTTCAGCACCGTCGCTTCGTTGAACTTGCAAGTCTGACACCATTCGGCGGTGAAGTCGATGAAGACCACCTTTCCGTCGGCCAGATGCTTGTCCAGAGCTTGCTTGCTAAAGGGCTCCCAGGGAATGACCGAGCTGGATTGGCTGGCATTCGCGGTCCGATAGTTCCCGGACAGGCTAGGCCAGGTGAACAACCAGAGCGAACCTCCCGCGACAGCCAGAGCAATCACCCAAAGGACGACCTTCTTGGTGCGACTGGCTTCCAGCCCGCCGACCCGATTGATCAACCAGGCGCCGAACGAGGTGCAGAGGAGGAACGCCAGTGCGCCAATTGCACCCTCCGGTCCGACTTGCTTACCCAAGACCCAGAGCAGCCAGACGGTGCTGCCGAGGAGCAGAAAGCCCATAGCTTCTTTGAACTTCTCCATCCATTCTCCCGGCTTGGGGAGAAACTTCATCCACGAGGGGTTGAGACTCAACACCATATACGGTGCAGCGAGTCCGGAGCCGACAGCGGAGAAGATAGCGAGGATGACCCACCAGGGCTGGGAGAAGGCGAAACCGATGGCTGTGCCGAGAAACGGTGCGGTGCAGGGCGTCGATAGAATGGTGGCGACCACTCCGGTGAAGAACGCTCCGGAATATCCCTGCTTCTGAGCGAGCTTTCCCAGTCCCTGACCGGTGCCCACTTGCACGTGGAACACACCGAAAAGGCTGAGAGACATGAGCGTGATCAGAGTAGCCATGGCGACCAGGAACAGCGGCTGTTGGAATTGGAAACCCCAACCGACGCTATAACCCGCCACCTGAGCCACAATCACGGCTATGCCCATAATCAGACAGGTCCCGACCGTGCCCAGCGCATAAGCAAACCCGAGGCGCACAATCTTGCCGCGCTCTTCCCCGGATTCCTTGACGAAGCGCATGATCTTGAGCGACAGAACAGGCAAGACACATGGCATGCAGTTGAGCACTACACCACCGATGAAAGCGAAGAGCAGGTACACCAGCAAACTGTGTTTGGGGTTGTCCTTCCCGCTCAAACCAAAGTCGTGATCCAGCACGGAACCTGAGGGTCGGGCTCCGATCTTGGTTACGTCTCCAGTGAAACCTACATGAGCGAACTTGTCTGCATTGGCTGCTTGTGCCGCCGTGCTACCGTCGCTTACAGGCAGTGTGATCGAGACATCAGCATTGCCAGGAACACAACTGTCTTTGCACACGAGGTATTGCACTTGGGCATCGATCTTGACGTTCGTGCCAGGCGGGATGTTATCCGGTGCCTTGACGACGATGGAGATCGTGGTTTTGCCGGTGTAACCATACGTGGTGAAGCCGTTCTCGTCGAATCGTTTTGGCTTTTCCCATTCAACAGCGACGACTGTGTAGCCTTCCGGAAGCGTGAGCTTCACGTCCGTTGGAAAGCCTGTGTCGCCTGGTTGTTTGTAGTAAATATGCCAGCCCTCTTCAAGAGTGAAGAGAGCTCCGATTCGAAACGTCTTTCCCGGTTCGACTGCAGTCGTGTCAGCGACAAGTTCGACTTTGACAGTAGATGCGTTGGTGACGTCCTGAGAAGCCTCCGTGAGAAGAACCTGCGCACCGCTCAGGGGAGCAGCTACGCAGAAATTTACCATCAGTAATGCAGCAGCGATAAACGCCGCCGTAATGTGCTTTTGCATTGCACTACCTTCGTTCAGGGTCCGTGAGGGATATGTCCTATTGGTGCCTCATCACCGGAAACGTTTCGGAGTGGGGCTGAGAAACGCAGTGGCTCCATCCATGTTCGCCGACGCCTTACGAGGTCGGAAGCCAGTGATACTACTTACGGTGACATCTAACAAGTTTTCTTACCAACCACAATGTGGCTGCTCAATTCCAAACTGAGAAGGAGGGCTAAACCTTGAAGGTTGTTGCGAAGACTCCCGAAGAGAAATAAGTTAGATGACCCGAACACTATGTCAATTCAGAACTCTTGGGTTAAAGCAGTTGAGGAAGATTCAAAGCCCAAGGGCGTTTATATCTTTGTAAGGAGAAAAGGGGTACAGAAGATGGGGAAATCTCTAAGTCCTTTGTCAGTAGTAGCTCGGCAGCAATTCAGCCTGCAATATCAAAAGATTTTGCTTCGTCAATGGTTTCACGAACGTCGTTGACAAGAAGCTTTCGAACGATCACCATGCCGGCTATCCACTCCCAGTATCGCCACTGAATATTGACAACTCTATATGTTCCATCTTGCCTCTTTCGCCTAAGCAAAAATGCCTGCTACTAACACAGCCCGCGAACGAAACACACGAACAACAGCCGGTTCGAGCTCCAAGTCCGATCTTCTACGGACGAGGATAATCAGCGAACTGATTTGATGGGAAACCGACCGCAGGTTCTCTAAAAGAGGAAGCCCAGAATCAGATGATTTCTGGGCTTCCTACTTCATCCGGCAGTTTCTCAAGAACTCTAATATGCACCCTCCGCATAAAGTCTACGCACCACGACACATGAATCGATTTTGTTCTATCAAACTTGGTTGGCAGAGAAAAACCGATTTCGTCCTATGCCTATCAATGGGCAATTGTGCTTGGTTGCGGGTCGACTTTATCGATGCGATAACTTCGCTCAGCAGAAATAACTGAAACTGATTTCGTGGTATTGAATGCGGTTACACGATGACTGAGATAAAACTACTGATCTGGTGCAGCCCAAATCTCCTCGGAGACTATGCGAAAGATCGAAAGATTAACAGCAGCTAATTATCATAAGCAAAACAAAACCCGATCAGGGTGTGCATTTTACGAGTTCAGATATTAGATCAATACTGACTTTTAACTGCCCCAAAAGATTGCGCGCGTGCGCCCTGAGGTCAGTTTCCGGGGAAGTGAACCCGTGAACTTGTGTTTATTGCGTCAAGCATCTCCAGTACGTAGGGTACTAATATCACCAATTTAACTCCTAACCCAAGGACTTCCAACAAGCAAACCGAACAGCTCACCTGAATCTCAGCACTCAGAAACGATGCGACTCTGCATCCCAGGCAATTCATCGGTTCGCAGCTCATTGGAAACGACACTCGCAAGACTCTGACCTTCGCAGCCACAAGGTCGCTAAGCAGTAGCTTCGCGGCGCTTCGCCACGTTCTTACTTACGATCCCAAACACGTTCAGAGGTTACGCTATGTGCCGCATGTCCTACGAGAACGCCCTGAACTTCGTCACCACCGGCCGCGCCCCGGTCACCGCCGCCTTTGCCGCACAGCTCCTCCCCCACCTGACCAAGGGCGAGATCCGCATCCTGCTCAAGAAGTTGCAGGGTCGCAAGTACCCGTACTACCTCGCCATCCCGCCGGTCTTGGCGGAGGACAATGTTCTCGTCCTCTCCATCTGGCCGCGCAACTACCCGAGCAAGGGGAACGCCGCCCAGTTCGAGCTGTCCCACACGTCCAACGAGCCGAACAAGGTCAACTACGGCAAGCGAGCGCTCAACTTCGCGCGCAAGCACTGGGGCGACCAGCTCGTCAAGCGGACCTGGGAATGCACTCTCACCCTGGCCGTCCAGGACCCCTCGAAGCTCACCAGCTCGGATCAGCCGTGGCACCTCTTCGACGTCTGCATGGCGCTGTCGGCGGACCTCAACACCCTGAACGGCAAGGACTACGCGCCACACAGCACCGTGATCAACGACCACATCGTCTACATCACGCACCAGCCGGCGCGGAAGAAGGAGCTGCGGGGTCAGCGCGGCGGCTACTCGAACTACAACTGCTCGCGCTGCTCCTCCGGGCTCGGGCTGGAGTCGTGCAAGTGCGGGTTCAAGTTCCACGACAACAAGATCCGCAACGGCTGGGACTCGGCGCTGCCGCAGAAGGTGATCGCTTACCTGACCAACCTCGGTCACACCTTCGTCGTGGACCCGAAGCTGGCGCAGGCCGTCGAGCAGGGTCACTGGGTCGAGCAGACCGGCAAGAAGCAGCTCCGCGGAGCGCGCTGGGAGCGCGAGAAGCTGGAGACGCAACTGGCCGCCATCAAGGCGACGGAGGCGGCGGCGCAGCGTCGCACGGACCAGGGGGCCGAGATGCGGCAGCAGAGCGAGGGGGCGTTCAAGGAGGTCGTGGCCGCTCAGGCCCAGTCCAAGGTGCAGGCGGAGGAGGCGCAGCGCGCGCGGACGCGTCAGCGGCGGCAGGAGCGCAAGCAGGCGACCACCGGCACGCCGAGCCAGGCGACCGCCGCCACGCCGAGCCAGGCGACCGCCACCACGCCGAGCCAGGCGACCGCCACCACGCCGAGCCAGGCGACCGCCGCCAAGAAGCCCAAGCGCAACAAGCGCTAAGCCGATGGCGCAAGTACTGCGTGCGTTCACGCAGTGCTTGTCGCTCATCAGGCTACCAGGTAATTCCATGAGATGACGCCGAGGTGGTGAGGGCTCGAGCCTCACCACTCTCGGTATCATTTTTCTCGCCTCGCTCTGCTATATTCTTTAGTATTATGGATTTGCCGTTTTCCTTGTTTTTTACTTATGCTTTTGCGTTTTCTCCTTTGACTTCGCTCCTTCGCAATTCCGGTCCGCCCTTGCACGTTGCCAT
>CAYTDR010000242.1:0-9385 GCA_964436185.1 uncultured Candidatus Obscuribacterales bacterium
ACTTATGGGCAGTTTCAAGCTTTTTAGTTGCTTGCTCAAACTTCTGCTCCTGCATGTCTCGAGCCGCTTCGTTGTTGAGCTGAAAAGCCTGCACCTTCGGATTCTTAGAAGTACTCGTATACTCTTTTGCCGTATCGACTTTGTTCTTCGCGATTTCTGCGGCACTGGTGGTATAGAGCGCCAACAAAGTGTTCTTATCACGATCGGTGAGGTCGCTCACTTTGTCAGCGTTGGTGATAGTACCATACATGATGTCATTCGAATTTTCGCTATGCCCAGTCAGACCTAGTGTGTGACCAGCTTCATGCAAAGCCACGTGCTGCATGTAGAGGTCTTTGTCGCAGCCTGAAGGAACGAGAGTAAGTATTTTGAGATCCGCTGTCAGTATCCCTTCCGGATCCGGCACTACGTATGCGTTGCCCCCTTCCTTATCGGTGAGCATCTCGTCCTGCTTATCGGTCCACGTGCAGACGATGTTAGCTGCTTGCCGTGAATCTACAAACTGAATCGTAATAAGCTTTTCGGAAGTGTCCTGCCACTCTTGGTAGGCTTTCTTGAGAATCCCAGGGAACGTCGGACTGAACCCTTGAACAGTCGACTTCGGCTCGATGTAAACCTTAAGCGGCATCCTCGACGCAGGCCAGCGAGTCAATCCCGATTGTCCAATGGTAGCAAGATAATTTTCGCCGACCTTCGATTTGATCAGCTCGAGCGCTGCCGAATCAACATATGTTGTGGTATCGGATTTAGTTTTAGATTGAGGAATTTGATCTGTGCTACCTGGTGGCGTAGGCACTGCCGGTAGAGCCGAAGAGGGAGGAGCCGGAGGCGGTTGAAGATCGTCCAATAGTGGGACAGGAGGCTTGCCGTCCTTAACCTGCGACTCGATATTGTCCATCATCTTACTGAGATCGGAATTCCAAGGAGTAGCAGGTGGAGATGTTTTCTTGGTCGTCTTTTGTGAGGCTTTGGATCCAGGTTTGCTAACCGCGATTAGAATCCTCGCAGACAGTCGGTCAGGCGCCTGGTTAGTGTACTTCCTACTTGTCGTAGCCGGACAAGATGCATGTTCAGGATGAAACCCTGATGTAGCTGATTTGATTGTCTGATCAGTCTCAAATTGAGGCAGAGATGCATATGAAGGGGTAGCAAACAGTGAAAACACAATTGAGATAGACAGCATTCCTGCATTGGAAAGCTGCCTGGAAATTCGTGTCTGCAAATGAAATCTACCCTTAAGTGATTGCGAAATGCTCATCGCGCCAGAGCGACAAAAAACTGGTCTCTTCCGCAGGGACTTTACTTTCTCAAGAATCAAAGCATCACTCCACAATTGAATCGCTAAAACTTATTCTCAAGAGAGGGGTGAACCCACGGCGCATCGTAATTGGACTGTTGTGGATGTTCCATCCAAGATGGCGCATAGGCGAGGAGAATTCCAGCTAGAATACTAAGCCATGCTGTCTTGATAGTAAGCGGCTTTCCATTCATCTCAGGGTCTCCTTTGATGAGTAGCAGGTGTCGTCAGAATCAACTTGCCCGTGGGCACCTGCTTCTAAACTCACTTGGAATCTAGCACAACCCGAACTGAAAGCTGCAATCACTCGAATCGCGAACACTACACGCGTCGATTCTCGGACTTAGAGTTCAGGTTGCGCCGAATGATGTGGCTGTATTGCCCCAGCCCTACTCTGGCCCTGATTCCAGCGACATCGGCTTCTACTTCGAATTCTCACAGCACCACGAATAGTATCGCGAAAAAGTGCACGGGACCGCTTTCACGATCCCGCACCCACTCGCTGCTCACGTAAGAAAACTTTGTTATTTGCCAACCAATGTTCCATGGACGTCATGACTGGTCAAATCGCCAAACGTCTGAGTTTTGGTTTCCGGATATTGGGCGCAGAGCGCTGCATCTGTCTGTTTGCTGAGCAAAGTTCCATTCACGTGCTCAGCGTGTCTGTGTCGCGCCACAGTTGTTGGTCGGGTTCTCACCGTTAGCTTGCCCGAAACGTTTTCTCGAATCTGAGTATTTCTGGGCGGAGGCAAGTGTCTAGCCACGGCTCGGTAAGGTTTCACATCCTGCGGCGGAGAGAGAGCGATAGGATTAGCAGGCAAAGCCTCCCTCACTGGCTTAATGTAGCGGAAATCGCGTCTTCTGGGTGGTTCGGCCTTGATTGTTTGAGTTCCCGTCCTTCGGGTCGGTCCTGCCTGGATGTAATTGGTCATTGGCGACCAGTAGAAGTGTCCGAGATTCCTATTTCCGGTGGTCAGCGTCTTTTCCCATCCGGCAGTTGTCTGTGCTCCAACAGTCAGACGAACTCATTTATTCATTATCCGGTCTTTCATTTCAGTGGATATATTATCAAAAACCTGTTGGTTTCTGTCAGCCTGAGTTTCCGGTCGTGCAACTGGCGGACTGGCTTCTTGGGCTGGTGCAACAGTTCGCGCGGATTTTGGAGCAGGCAATTCCTGTGCGGAAACAGTGTTAGCCGCACAAAACGTAGTTGTAGATGCAATTACATGGTTGATGTGGCCTTGTTGAAAACGGTGGAAGAAGGGGGCAGGCAATGGGCTTGACGTCTTCGTTTTCTTTTTAGCGAGCGGTCTAGTAATCGGGCTGTCAAGCAATCTTTTACAGATTAATCCGCAATTGTGATCTTTTGGTACCCCCAGCATATCACAAGATTAACATTGACTAATCTAGCGTCCGGGCCGAATCGATGCCGAAATATGTAAAAAGACGGGTGGATGGGGCACCCGTCTTTTGATGCTTTCGTATCTGAGATTCCGTGACTACCGACGGTTCTTGCTTTTGCTCCCACTCGGCCTCAACTCCGAGTCTTTGCTAGAGCCGTCCCTATCGGTTAATATCACTGGCATTCAAATTTCGAGTGCTGGCTAGACACTCTAATCTCAAACCGAGGTCTCCCAGAACGCACCTGTCCTGCCTCGAAATTTCGACATAGCTTTGTTCGTTTCCGCTAACGCTTTCTCTACTTCTGGAGATAATCCGGAGTACAGTGACATCAACTTGGCGATTGATACATCGGGGTTTTTCGAGGTCGATACATACACTTTAATGGAAGTCCGGAGCTGCTTTTGCAGCAAAGGCACTTCGAATCCAATCGGATGATCGGTGAGCGCATCCATGAGCTGATTGCGAGCTTCATCCAGTTGTTTGTAGTCTGGAATCTGGCCCTGTGTAAGCATGATCCAGATCTCGCTCCACCGTTTCTTGAAAGATTCCAAAGAGGTCTCCACTCTTGCCAGCGGTGATGTTGGCGGTGTGGACGATGATGGATCGGTGCTCTTTACCGATTTCATTCTCGACCAGATATCTAGTGCACCGAATACGCCACTACCACTATTCTTCGCCTTCTTTGGAGAAGGACTATCCGATCTAAGCTGTTCGGATGCCTCCCTGAGACGAGGCAAGAGTCCGAATATCGGTCCGTTCTCACTACGGGTGTTGCCGCTACCTTCGGAATACGCATCGGGGCTGGCTTGTGACACCTCTTCGAACTGGCTTGGCCGTGCTTTGCACATCATCAAATAATTGGACTTCGTCGAGCCTGCGTTCAAGCAGGGGAATGAACCGATCGCCGCCTGATCGCCTGAGTGCCAGGAGTCAGGGTTGTGGACAGGTTGAACAATTTGCCGCGTTCGTCCATCGTTTTGCACGATCTCATCAATATCAATGGCAGTAAAGGCTGTGAATCGACAGAGAACAGAAAACTTTGTCGAAAGATTGATAATCTCCTTTTTGATCACCTCTTGTTTTGCTGGTTTCACTCGATAAACGTCCTCGAGTTCACGAATGTATTCACGTGCCCACAGGCGGCTAATCGCCTCGAACTTCGTCTCTTTTACATCGATGGTTTGTGCGTAAACGCTGCCATCAGCAAGTTTTCCTTTGACCGTCAGTCGGGGAGTCGTCTTGGCTGAACAAGTGAGTCTGAAGAAACAATCGGAGGCGCGTCCAGCAAACAGATCAGGGACTCTTCCGGGCGCGAAGGAGGTAAGTTTCACTGCTCGATTGACACTATAAATTTCCAGTTCAGTAACAATCGGCACGCCAATCTCGCGGCTGATGCCGATAAGCGCTGACTCCAGTTGTGCACCAGGTGCCGCGAATGCCGACGTTCCTCCAGCGAGCTTGGCGAGACGAGTGAGAAAACCGAAATTGACTGCTGTATCGATTCCGACCGTGAATGTTCTGGTATCGCCCAGCTTCTTCTGACAAAATGCCAGTAGTTGCGCCTCATTGCCTACCTGCCCGTCTGTAACCAACACAATTACAGGTATACGTTCTCCTTTGCTCTCGAGCCTGATTAGCTCGATGGCTTGCTCGAAGGCAGGAAGCATGTCCGTTCCACCGCGAGCGTAAAGTTCGCGCAGGAAACGAATGCCGCTTTCTATTCCCTGCTCTGTCGCATCAATGTAGCGGTGTTCGCCCTTGCCACCATCGAACCATTCGAGGCTATGATCGAAAGCAAGGATAGAAAACCGATCGCATGGACCGAGTGATGAGAGCAGGATCGAGCAAGCACGGGCGGCGGAGGTCATTTTTTCGCCCATCATCGAGCCGGACCGATCGACCACGAAAAGCACGTCCCTAGCGAGACGGCTTGTGGTATCGTCCGTGGGGGGAAGCAGTGACACCATTCCATAGCACTCGTCGCCGTCGCGGTATAGCACCACGGATGATGTCGGCTTGTCTATTCTGTTTTGCCAGCGAAGTACGAAGTCTCTGTTCAAGAGCTCATTTGTGTTCGCCAGCGAAACCTTGATGGAACCGTCGGCAAGCGAGGTTGTGGTAGCGTGTTGCGAGCAGGACAGGTCGGTGATGTGCAGTGCTGGATGGTCCGATTGTGGCGGACACTGCTCAGGAGAAAGCTCAACGGTAATACCCAGGGACACGTTAGGGTCCAGACCATCCGCCAGGCGCGGAGGGCTTATTCGGGAGGCATCGGGTACTTCATCAGTGTCGTTGGCTACTCCTTCACCGACCTGTTCTCTCGCAACTTGGTTGCCTGGAATGTACCGAGGCGCCACTACCAGTGGTAACCTCAGTTCGGTGGTTCCGTTCTCAAAAAACTGTAAGCGTTCAGTATATGTCAACAGAATTCGAATCGTCTCATCAGGAGGGATGTTGCCCACCTGCATAGTGAATACGTCGTCCCGCTCCTGTTCGACAAGGGCGGCACGTTTTCCATTAGCAAGTGCGCGTGAGTATTCCTGGCGCGCCTCACCCCGCTCCTGTATTTTGCCGGTAATCGTGCGGGTCCCGACTTTCATCTCGAAACCGGAGACGGAGGAATTTCCCGCCAGAGGAAAAATGTATACAGCCTCTAGCGGCTCTTGAAAGGTATTGCGAAATGTTTGTTCCAGGGTGACCTGAGCGACTCTGCCAGTAACTTTTGCATCTATATTAACGCCAGCCAGAGGTAGCTCCAGCCGCTTCCGCCCTGTCTCTACTTCAATTCGACCCAGCCCGCGCTCAACCTTGTTTCTCAGCTCCTGAATAATCGTCAGGAACTCTTCTTTCATTCTAATATCATCCATGACAGTACCTCCGCCCGGCAGTTAAACGGGCACGTGAGAACTTCCCTATTGGGGTGTACGAAAAATTCAGCCTGTAATTTGTTATTGAGGTCGGTCGGGTCTTATTGCCGCGGCTCTCATTACGTCCAGAGCCGCTTTCACTCTATTCAACAAAAGTGCGTCATCCAGACCCGACTCCCAACCCCTCTCAGCCATGATCTTAAGACCAGGCTCTATTTGAATCTCCAACCACTCCTTCGGCTCCAGCGCCTCCTTTTTCTTCAAGCGCTCTTGAACCCTGACTGACTCGGCAACATTGTTGATCACATGTTCGAGCTCGCCATCGGTAGAGCCAAGCAGGAGTGATTGAATCTCTGATAAAGGCAGTGCCACTCCCTGCAGTGACTTGATGGCAAGCAACTGCAAAACATGGCGGTCATTGTAAAACGCTTGCCGTCCTTTGATCTCTGGTCGATCCAGGATACCTAGCGTTGTGTAATACCGTATCGTGCGTTTGTCTGGGGCAGCAGACACGCGCTGGTCGTGTTGAACGGACGTCAAACCACGCTCTTGCAGTGAGCGGGCTACCTTCTCTGTTAACTCACTTAGTGAGTATGATGCGCGTCCGGCAACCATAACAGTATTATTGCGCAATACTGTCGCATTGTCAAGTCGTTCTCTAATTGCTTCGTCGTGGGCGGCATGACCGAAGGACTCTTTACAATGGGCACTTTATGTTGATTGCTAATACAATAAACGCTTGCAGTTTGTCACAAAACTGTCACAATAATGACGCACTGTAAGCAAACACACTCAGACCACGGGATTGGTTGCTTCCTATTTAGAGAATGGAATTTCCAGTCGAACATCGCGTCAGTTCACGAATAGTGAACGGATAATCCTTTTGACAACGGATGACATTCATTTACGACAGTAATTTGACCGCAGCCAATATACTGTCAGTATTTTTTATTAGTGTCATGGTAGGTCTGGCGCTCATCAATCGAAAAGATGCCGACGCTCACAGCTTGCTTTTCTAAGGATTCGAAGTCGACTTATGATTGTTTTATTGGCACAGGGGATGTTCGCGAATTAAGTCAAAGGCAGACGGAGAATTCTTCTGTCAGCCTGAAACAACAATGGAAAGCTGCCAGCGTTATGTCGATCGTCACAAATCCGAGTCGTTCTCGAAACGAAACTCGCTACAGACTCTTATCGGTATCACTGGTGATGGCGAGAGGTATTCTGAACCAGAACGTGCTGCCGACTCCGAACTTGCTTTCCAGACCAATCTCTCCACTGTGACCATCAACAATGGATTTGCAAATCGCCAGGCCAAGCCCTTTTCCACCTTTCTCTTTGGCGTCTGACTCCTCCACTTGCTGAAACTTCTCGAAGATCTTCAAACGAAACTCCACAGGCACTCCACGACCGTTGTCAATCACCTGAAACAGTGCCTCATCGCGCTCTTTCCCAACCGAAAGCACCACCGAGGCACCCCTGGGCGAATACTTGACCGCGTTTGAAATCAGGTTGACCATCACCTGAATCAACCGTTCTCGGTCCCCGCATATCATGACAGAATAGCCCTCGACCTCGAGCTTAACGTCGTGCTGCTCCGCGAAGGTTTGCATCGAGACGTATGCCGCATCCACTATCTCTTTACCGTCAACCGCCTCCAGCGTCATTCGAAGTTTGCCTGTAGCCAGCCGCTCTACATCGAGTAGATCGTTAGTCATCTTGATCAGGCGAGTGAGCTCCGTTTCAGCCGCGTTGATACGCGATACCGCCTTCGGAGTCAGTTCTCCCAAGGCGCCACTGGATAGAAGTGTAAGTAGACCCTGCACCGAAGTTAGTGGCGACCTGAGATCATGGCTCACCATAGAGAGAAGGAACTGCTTCATTCTCTCCGCTCTATACAGTTCGTCGACCATATCGTGAAATACCTGATCGAGTTCCGCGATCTCATCAGTTCCGCTTATGGGAGGGGTAAGCTCCTCTCCTTTCGGCACTCTTCTGGTGTTCTCCATCACGGACTGAAGGCGGCGCGTAACGCTGGAGGTGAAAAACTGCGCAAGGTAAATTGCCAACCCGACATTCAGCCCGATGAATCCCATAAGCCACGTCCGCACGAGTGCTCGACTATCCGTGGAGGCTTTCGTATAGGTCTTGGCGATATCGCTCTCGTTGATTCTGATAAAGTCCAGCTCTTTCTGAAGCTCTTCTATGATTCGCTTGGTTCTGGTAAATTCGACCGGCCCTGCCATGAAAGTCGACTCTTCACCGGCAAGCTTCCGATCAGACGATGCGACGACTCTGTCGAGGAGGCCGACGCCTTCTTTCATGGCTCGCTTCACTTTTCCCAGGCGCTTGATCTGTTCCTTTTTGTTCGCCTCGATCAAAAGACGCTCTAGCTCGATCATGATTGAGTCGATCGGTGCTTTCTCCCTCAGGTAAACATTCCGAAAGTACTGGCTTCCAGTGGTGCCATAAGTGACCGCCGCCATGCCACCCCAAAAAACGGCCTTGGCCAGGCCTCCTGCGGAGTACATAATTTTGTTGGAGAGAATCTCGTTCTTAAGTTCCGCCTCCGCCTGATAAAGAAGTCCCGATAAAACGAGTACGAAAATAAACTCGAACACCAGTGGAACCGTCACCAGTATTAGGCCTTTGTGAGAAATTTTCAGATTTACACGCATTGCCGTAGAGTGTAGAAGAACAAAGACGGATTGATCTGGGAAGAATAATAGTGTTCTGAGGTCATTGCCTTTATAGTAGTTTATTGTGTAGGTGGATTCCCAATCGGTAGATGGCAAAGATTCTTCTGGTAGAGGACGATCGAAATCTGGCGGCCACCGTCCAGGAGTGGCTTGAATTCGAGCACTACCTGGTTGAGTGGGTCGAAACGGGCACTGATGCGCTCGACATGATGAAGTCCTACAAATACGACGTAATAGTCCTCGATCTCACCATTCCCAAAATGGATGGTATCGAGGTATGCAAACAGTACCGCGCCCTTGGAGGTCAGTCACCCATCCTGATCCTGACAGGACGGGGAACAGTGCCTGATAAAGAGGTGGGATTCGACGCTGGTGCAGACGATTATCTGACCAAACCATTTCATTTGAAAGAGCTTTCCGCTCGCATCCGCGCCCTTCTTCGCAGACCCAGTGTTCTGGCAGGCGAGATTCTGGAAGCCGGCAATATTTCGCTCGATATCACTGCGCACAAAGTAACTAAGGCGGGTAAAGAGATTCATCTTCCGCGAATGGAGTTCGCTCTGCTGGAGTTCCTCATGCGCCACAGAGGACAGGTATTCAGCGCAGAGGCATTACTTGACAGGGTTTGGACCGCTGATTCGGACAAGTCGCCTGAAACAATCAGGACGTCCGTGAAAAAATTGCGCAGCAAAATCGACACAAAGGGAGAACAGTCACTGATCCGCAATGTACACGGCGTAGGATACAAGCTCGACGCCTAACTCGCACGAATTGGCTCCACGCTCGCTATACTTCAGGATAACGCCAATACATTTGGCTTGCCATCATATTCGGTGGTGTGGTTTGCAATTGCCAGCACCTCAAGGTCAGCTGCTCCCCGACTCTAACGTCAGCGTGGGTATCGGAGTACATAGTCACCTTAATGCGAACGAGCAAAGTCGTCCAACGCCTGTCGCCAAATCGGCTCAGTACCAGGGACGGTGCGCCCATAGTCAATTAAAAATTCTATTTTTTCTCGGGTCGATTCAGGCGTTAACCGGTAACAATGCCTGACAAGCTCTTGGATCTCGATAGGATTTTTCAATTCGAAGATGCCATGAATACGATAGCCTGACGTT
>CAYTDR010000243.1:0-9352 GCA_964436185.1 uncultured Candidatus Obscuribacterales bacterium
CAAGAATTTCTACGACAAGTCTTAGTCGCCTTTGAACTTGAATTGAAAAGCAATCGCAAGATTAGCCAGGCGATACTGTGGAATTTGACAGTCTTTGTAGCGCATAGACGCAAGAATTCCAAGTGTGCTGAATTTTCGTCTTTCGAATGTCGATAAGCTAGCGAGGCTTGTATAGATGGTACCAGGGGCAGGGACTAAAGTAGAAAGAACAACAATCGCATTTGCACTCAGCAGATTTAGGAGAGATCAACGATGAGCCTAGAGTTTGATTTAACAAGCGACACACAAATCGACGCAGAAACAGCGAACCAGACTGCACAGATTTTGAGCAATGTCGCGATGGATGCACTGGTAGGTGGCGCCATGGGTGGTGCCAGGAATGCTGCTGCACGAGGCGCTGCGCATGGAGCTGCGGGTGATGGCGCAATAGTTGGTGGTGCTGCGAGTGTCGGTGCTTCTGTTGCACAACGTGTAGCTGAAAGTGCTCTAGTTGGTGGCGCGGCAACCGTGGGTCGAGTAGTGGCACAGGCAGTCGGCGAAGCGGCTGTTAGTGGTGGCGCAGCGACCGTGGGAGAAGCTGTAGGCCGCGCAGCGCTTGAGGCAGCAACAGTTGGCGGGGTGGGCGCTGCGCTAGGCCGCGTGATTCGAGGCGACGGAGCCTGTGGTGATGGAAATGCCCAAGGTCGCGCAATTGCTTCGGCAATCCAGGGAACTATCGAAGATGTGCTTAACGGCAAGCAAACGGGTCGTTTCGAGCACCTTCAAAACGAAAAGGCCTTAGACTTTCAGTTCAATGTAACCGATGGTGATCGAACGAGGGCGAAAGAGGTTCTTTCAGGAGAACTGAGTGAGTTGATTCCTGAAGCCGATCGGAATCTCATGAGGGACTTCCAGTCCTCAATCATCGACGGAAACCTGGAACGCCTTACAGCAACGTTGAGACGTCTGAATGCAGAGCCGGCCAAACTAGACCTGTTTATTCGTGCTCTCAACAGGCAACTGGACGGACACGAGCGATTTAACGGCATCGATATTTCTCGGGATAGCGCCGGCAATGTACTGGTTTACGATCAGAACAGGGGCAGCACTGCGCTGCAGATTAATCCCACTTCCGGCGAGGCAACAGTTCGCGCCATCGAGATTCAACGAGACGGAAGCGTGTTGGTGAGACCCGGTGAGATCATCAACAGGCGCCCGGCGGATGTGTTGAGAACGATCGGTGATGAGGCCACAAGGGCAGTCGTTGGTCCACGAATTGAACGATATAATCGGGTTCCGTTGGATCGAGGAGCTTCGCCCCGAATTCTTGAAGGTACAGAAAGTACGTCACCGGGCATCTTGAGGCAACTTCTGGAGGTACCGCAGGGTGCGACACCTAGTCCGCGGGATGGAGGAGCTTTGCGACGAATTCCAGAGGGGAATAGCACTCCGGATAGGCCAGTCCCCGCACCCAATCCGCCTGCTGGTGACATTTTGAGAAGACTTCTGAATGGAAATTGAAGTGTTGGTGTAAGCCCGCTCGATTCCAGATTGCAAAGCGCCAGCATCAAGTTGCTGGCGCTTTGCGCTTTCCGCGGTTGAATGAGAACCGTTTCGAAGGACCGAGGTTCCCTTCGAAACTGCATGAGCGACTGGGCTAGCGAGTGTCGATCCTGCTATTATTTCCCTTAGCTGGATAAGTGGAATTCTGATAGATCGCGATGGTTGGCAGGTACCGGAGCAAAACGAAGTTTTTATTGATCTGTTCATCGGACAGACTCTATCGGACTGCATGGTTCTGTTTCATTCTGTTTTTATGTCTGTTGTTCATTATTCCTTGCGGAACGATTTGTCCTTCTTGCGCCAAATCAGAAGAGACCTGGACAGTTTCAGATGCTATCAACCAGTGTGGAGACGGTGCACGAAAGCGACTCTTACCGGATTTTGAGAAGAACGGCATTGCGTACCCACCGGATAAAATTACGTTGATAGGACTCAAGGACGAAGAGGTTCTCCTTGTATTCGCTCGCGATCGACAGGGAAAACTCAAGCAGGTAAAAATGTATCCTGTCGTCGATGCCAGCGGACTGCCAGGACCAAAGTTGAAACAAGGCGATAAACAGGTGCCCGAAGGGATATACAAAATCTCGGGACTTCATCCGAATTCGATAGCCTATCTAGCATTGCGAGTCAACTATCCGAATGAAGAAGACAAGGCAAACGCGAAGAAAGACAAGCGCACCAATCTTGGTGGCGACATCGAAATACATGGTAGTTTCTGGTCGACAGGTTGCCTGGCAATGGGCAACACTGCCATTGAGGATATTTTCGTTCTTGCTAACGATGTCGGCTGTGAAAACATCCAATTGATTTTAAGTCCCTGCGATCTGAGAGTGAAAGTTCCTGCTGTTGATGTGAAACGTCAGCCGTCCTGGGTGCCACCACTCTACGACAAGCTCAAACGCGAGCTGGCTCGATACCCTATCGACGTCGAGCTTTATCCGACTGGTTCGTTCGACTTGTTCAGCAACCTTGAGCAAACCATTTCGTACTGAAGATGAAGGTGTATATATTCGTGATCGTTGAGTCTACCTTCGGCCAACCTTCAAAATTGAGGAATCCACAGAAACAGTTTGATGCGCCTGTTTGCAAGCTTGAATGCCAAGCTCCTGTCCGCTTTCATGCACATAATCAGTTGTCGAATCAACGTCCTGACAACAAGACCGCGGATTAATCGTGACTTAGTTAGTGCTCAAGTTTGGCATTGAAGGTCCTTGCGGGACTTGGCTTCCGGGATTTCAAGCTCCTCGCCGTATAAGACTGCGGTAGTTTTTCGGAAATGTGTTGGTGTTATACTTCACGCCTTCCTGAGGTTGGAAAGAGGAAAAAACATGCGATCTATTCTGAGCGCGCTAACTATTTGTATTGTGGCAACTTTGGCTCCGGCTGCTTCTGCCAAAGAGCTCAAGGTTAAAAACGGTGGGACGGTCGACGTCAAGGAAGTCGGAGTAGTAAATGCCAAGGATGGTAAGTTCGTGGCGCTTCGCTATGCGACGAATGTCGATTTTTCTAACTCGAAAGCTGTCGCCGATGAGGTCGCTGAAGTCTGGAAGCTTTTCCGCCTGAACGTTTATGGTAGCGGTCTGAGCAAAGCGTTAATTAGAGTTACCGACAAACCTGCTGATCCTAAACAGGCGAAAAGGACTGACTTCATTTTCACTCCCGATGCCGCTGGCGTTTGGAAATGCTCCGTTCCTGCCGTTTCACTTGGTACGGTTGAAGAAAATCTGGTAGCCCAATCAATGGCCCTGATGTCCAAACAGAAGCTGGACGAAGCTCTGCAGAAAGCAACCGCTGCCACGCAAGCAAATCCGAAATACTGGCAAGCCTATCGAGCCCTGGGCGCTGTCTATGTGCGTCAAAAGAACTACCCCAAGTGTGCGGAAGCATATGCTCAGGTAGTAAAACTGGCACCAGATTCCAGTGAAGCCTTCGGAAACAAAGGTGCTGTCGAGATTACGATGAAGGACTACAAAGCGGCAGTTGCTGACTTGTCCCAGGCGATCAAGTTGAATAAGAACAATTTCGAAGCCTACATCACGCGAGCCGCTGCCTATAAACTATTGAAGGATCCGCAGAATGCTCTGAAAGATTGCGATGCCGCAATTGCAATCAATCCTAAGGCTGCTCGTGCGTATATCAACAAAGCGGGAGTCGACTTGGCGATGAACAATCTCGAAGCCGCCAAGGCTGATGCGACGAAGGCAATCGAACTGAACCCGAGAATTGCAGCCGCATACTCAAACAGAGGTGTTGCACTGTTTAAACTGGGTGTCTATCCGGATGCGCAGAAGGATCTCGATAAATCGACCACGCTGCCTAATACGTTTCCTGAGGCGTACTACTACCTCGGTAGAACATACGAGAAACTCGGAAATCAGAAGCTTGCCGAGCTCAACTTGGGCAAGGCCAAGAAGCTGGGATACGTTTTTTAGAATACGATTCTCCACCACTCCAAACTTCAACCCCAGCCTCAAAATGGTTGGGGTTTTTCTTGTGCCATCTTTGCGTGATCCGCACCACAAGCGTTGAGCCGTTTTAACTTAATCGCAGGTTTGATGTTTTTGCCCAAATGACTTAACATGACACTGATTTTCGGCGCCTGGCAATGACTGAGAACATTGCTCTGTTGAAGCTTCCTGGAAAGGGACTTATATTATTGTCTCCTTTATATTGAGATGTAGATTGAAAGACTGATTTTTTAATAGGTTGGGTACAAGATTGTCACGGATACGGGATTAGGGGCAAAGAGAACGCGGTATGAGTTCCGGACAAGTGCAAGTCTGCAGGATTTGCGGAAAATCGAAGAACGGGGATGGTGGTCCCGAAGGACGATGTTTGGGTCATGGTGGAGCGGCTGAGTTGAAGAGCCAGCTGGATGCCATTCCCTCACCAGGTGCTGGTGGTGGAGTTGACCTGAAGAGTCAGTTGGAATCAATTCCCACACCAGGTGGTGGCGGAGTTACTGACCTGAAGAATCAGCTAGACTCAATTCCCACGCCCGGCGCAGTCGGGTCTGGTGTTAACAAGAGTGTGCTGGATTCGATTCCCACTCCCGGTGCAAGCGGGACGAACATTAAAAGTGCGTTGGATTCGATTCCTTCGCCCGGTGCAAGCTGAACGAACATTAAAAGTGCTTTGGATTCGATTCCTACTCCCGGTGCAGGCGGGACGAACGTTAAAAGCGCGCTGGATTCCATTCCAACACCCGGTGCAAGCGGGACGAACGTGAAGAGTGTGCTGGATTCAATTCCTACGCCTGGCTCTGGCGGAAGCAAACCCGAGCTGCGCAACCAACTCGATTCAATAGTTGCTCCCGCTGGAGCAGTTGGTGCTAGCCTGGGAGGCGGTCCTGACGATTGGAAGAACCAACTTGATGCGATTCCAACGCCAAAGCCTCTAACTGGAAATGCACCGCCGCACATTACTCCGAGCTCTGAATCACCCTTCCGAGGGTCCGATTCGCTGCGCAATGCAGGCTCGGATCTGTCCAGGAGAAGAGATCCTGATGAGATAGAGGAAACCGGTGGTTATGGACAGACAACGACCGGCGGAACTTTGGCTGCACTGCTGATAATTGTTGTAATTATCGTCGGGATTATATTTGTTATGAGACAAAATCCTCCCGCTCCGACGACTACGACTGCGCCAACTACAGCGCCTTCCACAGCGCCGACAACAGCACCGTCAACACCGCCGGCGACGACTGCTCCGAGCGCCCCTGCATCGGGGTTGCCTCCGACGCCACCAGCGAATCCCACGGCTCCACCATTCGGTTCAGGTCCACCTCTACCGCCCACCCCGCCGCCTAACCCAACAACACCTTAGGCTGGCAAGAACTGGGCCAATAGCAGTGCGATGTACAGGCTTTCGGCTCGTACATTGGAACTACATTCGGTATCATTGCCTGCAGAGCTTCATTGCAACATCTTCAAACCTGGTCCATTTCCCGACTCGAACGCCTGTTTCGCAACCCATTCCGTAAATTGCTGCAAAGAGCCTCATCGTGCCAGGACTTCCATCCTGCGCATTATCGAAATTTCAGCCAACTTATTCACATTGGGGCTGTAACGGCTTGAAAGGTTGCCAAAATTCGCTATCATGATTACAGGTGGGTCATTAGCTCAATGGTAGAGCAGTTGCCTCTTAAGCAATTGGTTGATGGTTCGAATCCATCATGACCCAATAGTTTTGGATTTGTGTTTTTCTGTTTACCCATATTCGAACTCGCTTCTCCCAGGTAGTACTGTTCTTGGTACTAAAATGAGACGTAAGGCGCTGCGTGATATGGTTCGACGCTGGGTAGATCCAATTTACTGAAAAACATGAGGACTCTGCAGAATGTACAAAGTTAAACTAGGTGAGATCGAGTTCAATGCCGACATCGGTAGTCCAAATCGTCAGCTCGTCGAGTTCGTAACCGGATACAGAAGTGACGCCATCGCGAACCTGTATTCTGAGGGAGCGACTGTGGATGTCAGCCTTCAAGAAGTTGGCTCATCTGAAGCTAGAACAGGACGTGGAAAGTTAACTGCATGGGATGTCGGTGTTGGTGGCGCGATTGCTTTCGAGTGACGTAAGCTGAGCAAGATCACAAACTCATAGGTACAACAAACTGGTCTTTGAACGAAGGTTTGTAATCTGACAATGTAAGTCAGTTTGCATGCCCATTTGTTCTAAAGCGCAAATCGCGCTGCCGGAGATGCTCGGGTCTGTACGCATCAGATTAATGCAGGGCTTGTTCAGTACTGCATGTGATGGCTTGCGTATCAGGCGCACTGCGAGCTCTTCGGCAGTGCGCATCTCTACAGGTTCGATCTCGGCTCGGATCGGGCTGGTAGCATATGTGGTATGATGAACATTAGGTCCGATATTTAGGATTTTGTCGGACAAGCCCTTTTCGCCGAACAGGCTGGATCTGTCCGTTGTTTATATCAAATCCCTATGCAAGGTGCTAGCGGGTTTGGTACTGCAAGACAATTGTCTACAATCTATCTTCCGTCCTAAAGCTACAGGCACTTGCGCAACAAAGTTAGGACGATCGATATGCGCATTCTTTTACTGGAAGACTATTCAACTGGGTCTCAAAAAACGTTTCGGACTCTCGAACGGCTCGGGTTCGATGTTTTAGTCCTCACTTCTCTGGTTGATGTGGAAAAGCGGTTAGAGAAACAGCCTGACATTGATGCGATTTTGCTCGATATTACGAGAAAAGATAACAGCGGATTCGATTGGTTCGACAAGGTGCGCGTTCTAAACAGGGACCTGCCGGTGGTAGTGTATACGGTTCACGATGACCTTCCACTGTCGTTCGAGTTCATTCGTAAAGGGGCGCAAGACTACTTTGTGAAAGGGTCGAGCGATGACGAATCTATTGGCCGATGCTTGAGGTATGCAGTCGAGCGCAATCGTGTCGTGATTAATCAACGCAATAACGAAATGCGTATGAAACTGGTTTTGGAAGATTCCTATGATGCGTTTTTCTCCATGGATTCCCAGTTGAATATCATCGAATGGAACGCGTTTGCAGAACAAACTTTCGGATGGCGAAAGAATGAAATCGAAGGCAAGAGCCTGGACAATATTGTGCCGCATCATCTGAGAAAGCAGTTTCTGCAAAACATAAGAGCATACTTTGCTGCTCAAGAGGGCAACTTTCTCAAAACCTCTCGGGAGATCATCGCGGAACACCGTTCCGGCCAACGATTCGCAGCTGAGTTTGGTGTGTTTAGAATTGAGAGTGCAGGAGAATGCGTGTTCTATGGCTTTCTGCGTGATATCACCAAGGAGAAGAGTTCTAAGCACGAGCTGGAGCGCATGGTTCACGAAAGAACGGAGGAGTTAATACGAAGCAACGAGGAGCTGCGGCAGTTTGCCAAGATTGCATCGCACGATCTGCAGGAACCGCTTAGAACAGTGGAAGGCTTTGCCAAGTTGCTGGTCAAAGGCACTCGAGGAAAGCTGGAGGGTGACCAGATCGAGTTCATTGATTTCATCCTGGATGGTATAAAGCGGATGCAACATTTGATTCATGCAATTCTTGTACACTCGCAGGTAGATGCCAGTGCATCGATAAATCAAATCACCAACTGCAATCTGGTCGTTCAAGATGTACTGGAGGATTTGCATAGTTCTATCGAGCAAGCGACTGCCAGTTTCGAAATTGACTCTCTGCCGGCCGTGGCCGTAGAGCGCTCGCAGATGCACCAGCTCTTTCGAAACCTCATTCACAATGCATTGAAATACAGAAGTAAAAACTCGCCACTAATATCTGTGACAGCGAAGAGCGCAGATCAGCAATGTCTTTTCTCTATCAGCGATAACGGTATCGGAATTGAGCACAAGTATGCTGAGAAAATCTTTGACATGTTCTCACGCCTGCACTCGAAGGAAGAATATCCGGGGACAGGAATGGGGCTGGCAATTTGCAAACGCATTGTCACCTGCCATGGTGGCACAATCTGGGTCGAATCCGCGATCGGCAAGGGAAGCAGTTTTATGTTCACCCTTCCTGTCGGTAGGAAAAAGGAGAAGAAAAAATGAACGAAGTTATAGAGATACTGCTAGTCGAGGACACGCCGTCGGACGTTCGACTGACTCAGGAGGCGCTGAAGGATTCGGCTCTGGATTATAACCTGACGGTTGTCGGAGACGGCGTGAAAGCCATGGATTACCTCAATGAGCTGAAATCGGATAACAGGCGATTGCCCCACATCATATTGCTCGATTTAAACATGCCCAAGAAGAACGGCCATGAGGTTTTGGAAGATATTAAGATGGATGCGGTATTGAGTCCGATACCAGTCGTGCTTCTCACTGTCTCGGAGCGCGATGAAGATGTCCATGAGGCCCTGCGCACCAAGATGAACTATTATCTGGCGAAACCGATCTCGGCGGAAAAACTTTCCGGTCTGATAAAGGCGATATATGAGTTGAACACTGAAGATAGTGAAGCTGTGGACACTCGCACCAGAGAGGAGTCACACATCAGGCTGGTGTTGGCTAGCAATCCACATACGTCACTACTGGCGTTGGAAAGACTGTCCAGAGATCATGAAGTTCGCGTACGTTGCAGGGTGGCTGAAAACGAAAGGCTGAATGAGTCGTTGCAGCTTTTACTGGCAAAGGATCAGGAGACGGAGGTGCGAATTAGTCTTTGCGAGAATCCGATGCTCCATACGTCCGTCTTAGAGATGCTTATAAAGGACAAGAGCGACGATGTTCGAATGGCAGCTACTGACGCGTCAGGAATATCCGCGTCTCTCTTGAGAGGCTTGCTCGATGACGACAATGCGTATGTTTCGGACAGCGCTAAACAGAAGCTCAGTGCTCTAAATCTCGCGTGATGACATTGAAGGGGCTGATTGAATCCATCGGGTTTCGACGAGCGTACCAAGATTCGGAATCTGGCGCAGGCAAACAGGGCTGTGAATCTCGAATGCGCCCAGAAAATGGAGCGTATCGCTAAGCAAAACCAACTTACAGTTGGGCTCCCGTCAGTGATACCATATGCACTACCACTGCTGTTAGTGAACTTTTTCCATCAGGGATGTAATCGATCCTTTAAGTATGATCGATTCGCCCTTGTAGCGAACACGCACATATTTCCCTGGATCGGCTTTGGATAGTTCAAACGGTTCTACAAGCTCGATGAAATCGGTGTTGAGAATGCTGGTGTAATCCGCATCTGCGAATGTACGATTTTCCTGATGGAAACTTGCTTTTTGGACGTGAATAAATTTGGCCATAATAATCTCATGCGTGATCTAATCCGTCGATTTCCACGAACGGAAACTAGAAGTGAACGACTGCA
>CAYTDR010000244.1:0-9330 GCA_964436185.1 uncultured Candidatus Obscuribacterales bacterium
TACGAAGCCGTTCTGTGGAGACATGTAACAGCTATCGACGACATAGCAATCGATGATTCCTTGATAAGAAAACCTAAAGCGTGCTTAACGTTTGGTTGGCTTTCTGGGAAAGTCGTCGTACTCTTGAATAGGAACACCTCTAAACACTTGAGTTCATAAGCGGTTCTGAGACTTTGCAATACCGCTATATGATCAACGAGTGGGGATCGCTTATGTGCGGAATCGTCGCAATTTCTGGTAGTGTCGGCTCAGCCTACGAGGTCTTCTTCGGGTTGATGAACCTTCAGCATCGAGGTCAAGATGGTGCTGGAATTCTCACTGTTGATACCAAGGAGCCGCCTGGCTTCCATGTCCAGAAAGGAAGCGGGCTGGTCGATAACGTCTTTTCGGAGAGGTCGTTCAAGAACCTTCGAGGGCGCGCCGCTCTTGGTCATACGCGCTACGCGACAGTGGGGAAAAATGATCCGAATCTTCTCCAACCGTTCCTTGACTCGGAATCTGGTGTTGGTATTGCGCACAATGGCAACATCGTCAACTTCTATCCTTTAAGAGATAAATGGCTGGCTTCGGAAGCCTCGAGAAATAAACAAGTCGTTTCTGACTCCGGCTTGATCATGCGCCTTCTAGCCGAGTTGCTTAGGGGGCAGACAGAGATAGACGCCGAAGTAATTTTCAAAGCTCTGCACAAACTGATGGATGAATTGGTCGGCAGTTACAGCGTTGCCGGTCTCACCAAATATGGTGACATCTTCGGATTCCGAGATCCCGATGGTATACGCCCGCTCGTGTATGGAAGCCGTGAAAACGAAGAAGGCGAGAAGATCTTCGGCATCGCTAGCGAAAGCGTTGCGTTGAGATTTCTTGGTTTCAGTAACATCGTCGAGATCGAGCCGGGTGAAGCAATTTTTGTCAGCCGAGATGGCCTTCTCTCGAAGCAGAAAATCAAAAGCAATTCGTTTTCGCCCTGTATGTTCGAATGGGTCTACTTCGCCCGCGCGGAATCGGACATTGCTGACCAGTCGGTATACAAGGCACGCTTCCGGCTAGGTCTGGTGCTGGCCAAGAAGCTCAAAGAGGATGGTATTACTGCCGATGTCGTGGTTCCGGTTCCGGAAACCAGCAGAGCCGCAGCGATTGCCCTCGCCGAAGGTCTGGGCATTCCGTTTCGAGAGCTGTTGATCAAAAACAGATATGTCAATCGAACTTTCATTCTTGACGATCAGCAATCGCGCCAGGAGGCGATCAGGCGAAAACTATTCCCGATCACCGATGAGTTCGCCGGACAAAGATGCATTATCGTCGACGACAGTATCGTCAGGGGCAATACCGCCAAGCAGATTGTGCGGTTGGTTCGCCAGTCGGGCGCCAAGGAGATCACTCTTGTATCCTCATGTCCTGCTATCAGCCAGCCCTGCTATTACGGCATCGATTTCCCCAGCCCGCACGAGCTTATCGCTCACAACCGAACTGAGGAAGAGATCGCCCTCGATCTGGGAGCCGACAAGGTTGTCTACCAAACCATCGAAGGTCTGAGAGAAGCGCTCCAACAGCCGAATCTGTGCACTGGTTGTTTGACCGGCACCTATCCTACCAACGTTGAAGATGGTATTGAGTTCGAGCGCAACCGTCTCCTGGACAGAAAGGAGAAACAAAAGGAGCCGTCTTGCTGATCGGGTTATTGTAGTTTGTTCGAGGAGGGAGCTCAATTGATCGCTCGAGAGACAACTAAAAACAATGAGCTGATCTATGAAGGCTCCGTTAAGCGCCTTTTGCGCAGTTCGGAAGAAGATAACCGCATATGGTTTCACTTCACTGATGACTATTCGGTATTCGACTGGGGCAAGATGCCTGACACAATCGCCAACAAAGGAAGTGCCCTGACATTTATTGGGGCATTCTTCTTTGAGACTCTCGCAAAAGGGGAGACCTGGAAGTCGATTAAACAATCACCTGCTTTCAAGAGCATCGACGCGGACTGGCTTTCTGAGCGCTTTTCGCATGATGCTTACAAGATCCTCGAAACAGGAGGACTTGCCAATCACTATGTTCGTCTGGTGCAGGGTGGAGAAAGCAAATCCTGCGACACCTTCGAGCCAGGCTCTCGAGAACCTGTTTATATGGAGGTCCTCGAAGCTGAACTAGGCAAGGCCACTCCTGCTTCTATACATAATCAGACGGTTTACTTCTACGATCACGCCGACCGCTGCGATCGATTCGTGGTACCACTCGAGGTAGTGTTTCGCTTCGGCATGCCGCAAGGCAGCTCGCTGAAAGCGAAGCTGGAAAAGGATCCCGGCTACCGTAAGACTCTTGGTTTGACAAGCGAACCTAAAGAAGGTGAATGGTTCGATCGACCGGTTTTAGAGTTTTTCACTAAACGCGAGCCTACCGACAGGCGGCTGGGCTGGTCGGAAGCTGCACTCCTGTCAGGACTTTCGGCGAGTGACTTCGAACTTTTAGTCGAATATTCGTTCGACATCGCTCTTGCCCTCTATGCGAAATTTGCTGCTGCCGGCCTGGAGTTATGGGATGGCAAGTTCGAGTTTGTCTTCGATAAAACCAACAGCCGCTCACCTATACTTCTCGCCGACAGCATCGGTCCGGACGAGTTGCGCCTCATTTATCGTCACTATCATCTGTCAAAAGAGTTGCTTCGGGTTATTTACAGGGACTCGGATTGGGCTCACAGTGTCTCGGAAGCGAAACAAATTGCCGCAGAGCGAGCCGTTCCCGAGTGGAAACGAATCTGTATCGAGGAGCTGAAGAAAGAGCCCGCACCACTGTCTGTCGAGAACAAGGCAGTAATCGATTCTCTTTACGGGGTACTTGCCAATCAGATTGCTGGCAGGCAGGTGTTCCCCGATCATCCCGATCTGGATGGATTTATCGCTTTGATTGATGGTGTCCATAACCTCAAGCGGGAGGCGAGAGAAACCGCATGAGAGTGACCGTTTCATCCGACTTCGAGACAAATAGTGTGCTTGTAAGCACCGAAGTGCTCTCGGATTTATCCATTCAAAGCTGCCGGAAAGAAAATCGCGTACTCGCTAAACGGTTATCGAGGGAGGCGGCATGAAGAACAGAAAGATCCTGGTCGTGGGCGGAGGCGGGCGTGAACACGCTCTCGTCTGGAAGATTGCGCAAAGCGAGCTCGTGGACAAAGTTTATTGTGCTCCTGGTAATGGTGGCACCGCCAAAACCGAGAGATGCGAAAACGTGCCCATCAATGTCGATCAATTCGATGCGCTTGCACAGTTCGCCAAAGACAAACAGATAGATTTGTGTGTTATCGGCCCTGACAATCCGCTGGCAGACGGTATCGTCGATGTTCTACAGAGTCATGGACTGTCAGTCTTCGGTCCTACAAAAGATGCTGCCAGGCTGGAGGCGAGTAAGTCTCACGCCAAAGAAGTTATGACCGCGTTAGGGATCCCTACGGCTCGCTACGAGACCTTCAATGACAAGCCGGCTGCTCGAACCTTTGCCCAAAACAATCCCTGGGCGCGTGTGATCAAAGTGGATGGGCTGGCGTACGGTAAGGGTGTGTTCGTCTGTGAAAACATGGACGAGGTCGATGAAGCGCTCAATATAATTTTCGACGAGGAAGCATTTGGAGTCTCAGGAAAGAATATATTGATCGAAGAGCGTCTCTACGGGGAGGAGCTTTCCTACTTCCTTTTGTGTGATGGTAAGTCCGTTGTTACACTGACGCCATGCCAGGATCATAAGCGTCGCTTCGACGAAGACAAGGGTCCGAACACTGGCGGAATGGGTGCGTATTCGCCGGTTCCACTTTTCGATACGATGGCGAGCAAGATTGAGCACTCCATAGTTTCGCCTATCGAATCCGCCCTGAAAAACGGAAAACTGAACTACCAAGGCGTACTCTTCGTCGGTATTCTCGTCTGCGATGGAATTCCTTATGTGCTCGAGTTCAACGTTCGCTTCGGCGATCCCGAGACGGAGACATTCCTGCCGCGTCTGCAATCGGATCTGGTGCCTTACCTGTTCGCTTGCGCCGACGGAACTCTTGGAGAGCTCGACCAACCAGTATGGGACGATGACTATGCTGTCTGCATAGTCGCCTGCGCGAGTGACTATCCTGCCGGATCGTCCAGGGGTGAGCCGATCACCATCGACCAGGGACATTTGCCCGAGAAGACGGAAATCTTCCATATGGGCACCAAGTTTGATGGCGATAGGTTGGTAAGCAATGGTGGGCGAGTGCTTGCGGTCGTCAGCCGGGCCGGGGATGCCCTTCAAGCCAGGGACAGAGCTTACAAGGCACTGGATGCCGTCAAGTTCAACGGTATTTCGTATCGCATGGACATTGCCAGGAGGGTGGTACCACAGTGTCAATCAACATAGCTGTTTTCATCTCGGGCAGAGGTTCCAACCTCAACGCGATCATCCAGGCTATCGCTGATGGGAGTCTGGACGCCAAAATCGTCAGCGTCGTCTCCAATGATCCAGAGGCGTACGGTCTCACCATTGCCACCCAGCACGAACTGAATACGTTCGCTCTGAGCCACAAAGGTATAAAACGCAAGGAGCATGAGAAACAGATCCTGGAGCACCTGGGGCAGTACCAGGTGGACTATATCGTTTTGGCCGGCTATATGCGGGTCCTCAGTCCCGATTTTCTCAAACGATTCAAAGAGCCTAGATACTATCGAGTGATCAACATCCATCCATCTCTGTTGCCTGCTTTTCCAGGGACCAGAGGCTACGAGGAAGCCTTCGAATATGGTGTCAGAGTGTCCGGTGTGACGGTTCATCTTGTCGATGAGCATGTCGACTATGGACCGATTTTGGCACAGGAGCCATTCCCTCGTTTTCTGGAAGATTCGCTTGAAAGCTTCCGCGCTCGCGGGCTTTCGGTTGAGCATGCTCTTTATCCGGCAGTCTTGCAGCAGATTGCCGTGCAAGGGATCAGACTTGTCGAAAGCAAGAGGCTGGCTGCAAAATCATGAAGAGATGGACTGCGAGCAAACAAACTCATCAACGACTGTCGAGAAGGCAATCTGCCGCAAGTGTGCATCTGCAGGTGGATGTCACCCGTTGCACGGATTTGACTGAAGTAGAGAGGAAACAATGACGAGAACATTGAGTGGAAGAGGAGAGCCAACTGCAGGAGCCGGGACTGAAGATGTTCTTGCTTTTGCTGTGCTGACAGAGAACAGCTCTGAGTTTCCGCTCTATTGGATAAAGTTCGATTCGCAAACCATCAACGAGGAAGCTCTGAAAGAGCTGCTCTCCAAAATTTTAGTCGATCCTGTCAATCAAACGGCACTGTGCGAGCGTGCCAACAAGGTTTCAGGATGGCAGAAAAGCTGGCGCGATGCTGGTTATGTCCTCTGGGCCGAGAAACAATTTCTGCCTGGAGTGACCGACAACCTATCTCATACAATCGAAGAGGCACTCCATCTCAAGGGCATTTCGGGCGGATTTCAAGTCGCTTCCGGCCACGGTTATCTGATTGGCAGGGAAGAGTTGGACAATGCCAAGCAGGCATTCCTGAGTAGCCGTGCCGATCAAAACCAGGACGCTAGCGGAAGCTTATCTGATCTGGAACTTGCTCGCCAGGCTGTGCTCGAGACTTCCACGTACAATCTCTTCCATCCGCTGGTTGAGACTTTCTTGATTCATCGCCTCGACGAGACCGGCACGGAGTCTTACCTGTCTTTTCCTCAAGTCGTCTTACCGGAGCCCCAGGCGCCTGAGACTGTAGACCTGGATCTTGACGACGCCGCGCTTATCAATCTCAGTCGAGACAGGCTTCTGGCTCTTACACTCTCTGAGATGAAGGCTATACGCGACTACTATCTGCGTGCCGATGTCGTGAGTCTGCGCCAATCTCAGGGATTGCCCAAAATGCCTACCGACGTGGAGCTCGAAGTTCTCGCGCAAACTTGGTCAGAGCACTGCAAGCACAAGATCTTCAACGCCAATATCGAATACACGGAAACGATCACTGAAGTTCATTCGAGCGGAGCGGCCTCAGGCTCCGCCGGTGGTAGTAGCAACGAAGAGCCGGCGCGCACTCATACACGCAGCATACGCAGCCTGTACAAGACTTTCATCAAAGGTGCGACCGCCAGGCTGGCGGGCAAGCGGCCTGATTTGCTTTCGGTGTTCGAAGACAACTCCGGTGTTGTGCGTTGGAGCGATGACTGGTCCGTTTGTTTCAAAGTAGAGACGCACAATTCGCCGTCTGCTCTGGAGCCTTATGGCGGTGCGTTGACCGGCATCCTGGGAGTCAACCGGGATATCCTGGGCACGGGCCTGGGAGCCAAGCCCATTTTCAACACTGATATATTTTGCTTCGCCTATCCACATGCTGGTCTGGCTCGCCGTCCCAAACTCTTGCCCCCGGAGGCGATTCCGAAGGGTGTGCGCAAGGGCGTCGAGGACGGCGGCAACAAGAGCGGTATCCCCACTGTCAACGGTGCCATCTTTTTTGACGACAGCTATCGAGCAAAACCCCTGGTCTTCTGCGGCACTGGTGGACTGCTTCCCATCGAGCGCAACGGAGTGGCCCTCTACAAGAAACATACGAAACCTGGAGACAGGGTGGTCATGGTGGGCGGCCGAGTCGGTCGAGACGGCATTCATGGTGCCACTTTCTCCTCTGAATCAATGCACGAAGGATCACCAGTCACTGCGGTGCAGATCGGTGATCCGTTCACTCAGAAGAGAGTGATCGATTTTGTCCTGGCTGCCCGCGACGAGGGCTTGATTACCGGTATCACCGATAATGGAGCTGGTGGTCTTTCATCGTCGGTGGGCGAGATGGCTACCATTACAGGTGGTGCATCCATCGATCTGTCGGCCGTCCCCCTCAAGTATCCGGGTTTAGTGGACTGGCAGATTATCGTCTCCGAATCGCAGGAACGTATGACCATCTCGACCGACAGATATCCGGAGCTCCTGGAGCTGGGTCGTACATATAATGTTGAAGTATCCGACATCGGTGAGTTTCACGATCGTGGATATCTCGAAATAAAGAGCGGTGGCAATACGGTGGCACTGCTCGATCTGGAATTTTTGCACTCCGGCGTTCCGACTCTCGAGCTTTCGGCTGTCTGGGAGCTTCCAAGTTTGCCGGCACGCAATGTGGAAGTATCAGGAACGAATGCCGGGCTTCCCTTCGCGCTGCTCGGACTGCTTGCACATCCCAATATTGCCAGCCGAGAAGAAGTTATACGGCAATATGACCACGAGGTTCAGGGCGCAAGCGTAATCAAGCCGCTCATGGGCGAGTCCGGCAAGGCCGCTTGCGATGCGGCAGTAATCAAACCACTTCTCGAGCGACCTGAAGGTCTGGTGGTGTCGAACGGCATCTGCCCTCAATGGAGCGCCTACGACCCTTACCTGATGGCTCTCTTCGCCGTAGATGAGGCCGTGCGCAACGCCGTTTGCGTGGGAGTAAATCCGGCGACAATCTCGCTGCTCGATAATTTCTCCTGGCCGGATCCGGTGAAGAGCGACAGCAACCCGGATGGTGATTACAAGTTGGGACAGTTGGTGCGGACCTGTCAGGGAATCTATGATGCCTGTCTGGCGTTCAATGCTCCTTTGATTTCGGGCAAAGACAGCATGAAAAACGACTTCGACGATGGAACCTGCCGACTTTCCATTCTACCGACCCTTCTTGTCTCGGCCATCGGTAAGCTCGATGACGCTGAGCAGGCTGTCTCGATGGAGTTCAAACAGTCTGGTGATTCGATTTACCTGTTGACGGCGGGCAGTGCTGCGATAACGGGCAGTCATTACGGTCAGATGTTTGCCGCTGCCTGCGGTGGCTTGCCGAACTTCGATTCTCAGGTGGCACCGTCGTTGTATAAAGTGATTTACGAGCTAGTGAGAAAGGAGATCGTCTCCTCTCTGCATGATCTGTCCGAGGGCGGACTGGCCGTGGCAGTGGCTGAGAGCGCTATCGGCAGTGGACTGGGTGCTGAGATCGACCTTGGTGACATTCTGAAAAAAAACGGCGGAACTGTAGTGGAAGCGCTATTTGCCGAGGGGCCGAGCCGAATACTGGCGACCGTTTCGGAGTCGCGGCGCAGCCAGTGGGATGCAATCTGGTCGCAGCATAGTGAGCTTAATTGCCAGCGTATTGGCATAGTTTCGCAGATTCCCCAGGTGAGAGTAACCACACCCGGTGGCGATGGCGCGCAGGAGATAATAATCGAGCTCTCCGTCAAAGAGTTGCATGATGCCTGGACAACCAGGCTGCCGTTTTAGGAGTATCGCGCCAATGAATGGTATCGAAAATAACGTGACAGAATTAGGCAGCACCGCAAATGAGAGCATTCGCCCACTTGCTCTGGTTGTTTCTGGCGACGGAATTAACTGCGAAAATGAATCTAAGTTTGCTTGTGAGCTTGCCGGTTTTCGCGCGCAGGAAGTCCACATCTCTCGCTTGCTTGCCGGCCCGGAGCTACTCTCTGAGTGCTCGTTGCTTGTCCTACCTGGAGGGTTCTCTTTCGGCGATGAGATTGCTTCCGGTCGAGTGGTGGCACTGAAATTAATGGAACGCCTGGAGGAGCAGCTCCTCTCATACATTGCTTCCGGCAGATTGTTGATAGGTATTTGCAACGGTTTCCAGGCACTGGTGCAGATGGGCGTGCTGCCTGACACGACTCCGGAAAAGAGTCGCTCTGTGAGCCTGGTACGCAATTCCGGCGGACACTTTATCAATAGATGGGTGACGCTCGAGGTGCCCAGGACGAGCAAGTCTCGCTTCTTCCACGGTTTAGAGAAGATCGAGCTGCCCATCAGACATGGTGAAGGAAGGCTTATAGCGCGTCAGGGCAGTGAGAAGATGGCGGATGAGCACTGCAGCCTGCGTTATTTGGAAGACATAAACGGCAGCTTGAGCCGAATCGCCGGGCTGACAAACGAAAAAGACAACGTCCTGGGTTTGATGCCTCATCCGGAGGCATTTGTCCGCTGGTCTCACCATCCTTCCTGGATGGCGATGAGAGCCAGAGGAAGGGACAAGAATGGAGCTAACGATAATTCCGCACAGCCTCATGGATTGGCAATCTTGAGAAACGCCTGCCAGATGGCTCGAGAGCATTTGAACGTTGAACTAAGAGGATGATTTGATGGACCCCAAGACATACGCCGATGCAGGAGTCGATATCCACAAAGCCGAGGCATTCGTCGCTCGCCTCAGACACATGGCCCGCAGAGATGGGCACAGGCGCCTCTGGTCGGGAGCCGGCGGATATGCCTCGGTCTATCCGGTATTTCAGAACCTGGCAGTTGCACTCACCACCGACGGTGTCGGTACGAAGCTCTTGATCGCCCTGGAGGAGAACA
>CAYTDR010000245.1:0-1742 GCA_964436185.1 uncultured Candidatus Obscuribacterales bacterium
ATCGGGGAGGGATGGATAGAGTTCCATCAGGACTTATAAACCCCCACTTGTCGTGGATTTTGACCGCGGCCAATCGATCGGAGAAATCCGCGACTCGGTCGAACTGCGGCTTTATAACGATTGCACCGGAGCGGTCGATGAATCCCCACTTGTCGTGCACCAAGACTGGTGCCAGCCCTTCGCTGAAGTTCGTTGCATTATCGAACTGAGGGCCGATTAGCACCTGACCATTTTTGTCGATGAAACCCCATTTGCCATTCAACTGTACTGCTGCTAAACCGTCGGCGAAGGGTAAGGCATTTTCATAACGTGGCTCGACTGCAACCTGCTTACTGGTGATGCTCAAGTAGCCCCACTTACCATCCTTTTTGATGGGAGTCAGGTCTTGGTTTGCCACGAATCCACAGATTTCGTCGAGCTGAGGCTTTAGAATCATCTGTCCTTGTCGGTCTACCAGTCCCCATCTTCCGGCTAACTTCACCCAGGAGTGGCCATCGCGGAAATCATGGAACGCTTCAAGGGGCGCCTTCATAATTGTCTTTCCCGACTTGTCTATCAGTGCCCAATGTTCATTCCGTTTTACCCAAGCTCGTTCCTCTGAGAAACAATGTGCATTGTCGAATTCTATAGGAATCGCTATGGCACCAGTTTTGTCGAGAAAGCCGTACTTTCCTGCTACGCAAACGAGAGACAGTCCATCGCTGAAATCGTTGATGGAGTGAAATTGAGGTGCGGACTGAATCTTTCCGCCTCGGTCGACGAACACATAGCGACCTCTGGCGGAGACGCGTGCAATACCGTTAGTAAACTGTCCGCCATACCAGTACTCATAAGGCAAGGTCAGCACCACTTTGCCACCATGATCGATGTATCCGATTCGTTCCTTATCTAACTTGACAGAGCATAGCTCCTCAGAAAAGTGTCCCGCTTGCTCAAATTGCGGTTCGATCACTACTCGATTGCTTTCATCGATAAAGCCATATCCGCGATCGGTCTCGATTCGTGCCATTCCATTCGAGAAGAACGTATCTAGTTTGTTGAATCGAGGATCGAGTACAGTATTACCAGTAGTATCAATCAGACCCGCCTTTTCATTCGTGACAACGGCTGCTATCCCGTTGCCGAAGTATGAGGAGACGGCTGAATACCGGGGGGCAATTACAACTTTTCCAGCCTTGTCGATAAATCCGTAGCGATAAATAGGTGAAGCGCTGAATGAGTCTCCGAGAATTCCACGATCAGTAGGTAGAGTAGAAACCTGTCCGCTGCATGGGCATGACACGAGCACAGCGATGACTGTTGTCGAAATCCACGCACTTCTGATTGCGTCTTTCAAAGGTTTGAAGGCTAGACTCTTTTTCATTTCAATTATGTCCGACGAAAAGGAGCGTATGGTTTCCCATGGTATCACTTACAAATTCGACCCGCTCAGATGATACCATCCAATTTTCGGAGGGCACCAGAGCCGCGTCCAGCGGTGCCACCAAATTAAATGGAGCCGGTGCCAAGTCAACACGTGTTGTCTAGGAGGGCTAGCAGTGCCGTTTATTGCGTAGGAAGCGCTAGTGATCTTCGACTCGTTGACTAGTGGTGCCCTACGGTCATTCGGATTTTGATTGACGAGCGCCGACGAGGCTTACTTCTTCACTAAGAAGCTCCTCTGCTTCATTCAAAACTTCTTCTTCATCATCACGTCCAAGTTTGACGCCAGTCTCACGACTGGCTCTAATTCGACGCAAGAG
>CAYTDR010000245.1:1752-9323 GCA_964436185.1 uncultured Candidatus Obscuribacterales bacterium
TGTCTTTCGAGTTCTCTAAGCAGATCTTCTCGGGTGGAGATTTGCTCGCGATGTTTTCTGAAAGCGTCACTAAAAGCTGCCGCCAGGATTCCGGTAGGCATCGCGATCAGTCCGATGCCGGCCAATGCAGTGATGCAACTGCAAATTCGTCCGGCAAGTGTAACTGGCAGCACATCACCATATCCTACTGTGGTCAAGGTGATCACACCCCACCAGATAGCTCGAGGGATAGAGCTAAATTCGTCATCAGGTTCGACTACCCACATGATTGTGGAGGCGATCAGGATTACGATTCCCGTGATCACGAAACTGAGAAACAGCTCGTGACGGCGACTCCAAAGAGCTTCTCGTACCAGCGTGAAGGCCTCTGAATGTCGGCCGAGTCTCGTGATAGCGAAGATGCGACACAGTCGAACAAATCGAGCAACAAAGACGTTGGAGTTGGCCATGATAAAGAATGGCAGCACCACCAAAAGGTCGATGAGCGCAAACGGTGTGATCATATATTTGAGTCTTCCGATGAAGCCTCGATATTTCCTATTTTCACCCGCTGACCAAACTCGAAGAACATATTCGATCAGGAAGAGGACACCCAGTGTCCAGTCGATGATGGAGAATTCTTGCTTGAAACTTTCGAGAAGTGGTAGTTCCGTCTCGAGAACGACAACGAAAACGCTCAAGCAGATGAGAGCAATCACCACCCTGTTAGCGAGGGAAATCTGATTGTTGTCCCAGGCGCCCTGGTGAAGCTGTTTGTAGATTGTCCTGCGAACTCTCATCGGGGTCATGGTGCAGCCTTAAAGAACCGCAGACTGTTGTGGGAGAGGCTTCAATAATACTTGAAATCCACCGCTGATGAGTGGCGGATGTCATTTAAAGACTTACATGTTGAGACGTCGCTAATGTTTCATGCTGATAAGGAGTTTCGACACCACTCCGATGAGCTCAACGCTCAAGTGCTTTATAGAACCTCAAGCAAATGCAACGATCTCGGAGATCGTTGCATTCAGGTTTTGATTTCGTCAGCCTGAGTAGGCTGTGTTATTTGGCGACTGGTGTCTTCAGTTCAGCGACGATTGAAGCCACTTCGCCTGGTGTCAGAGCGACTCGGCAACCGTTGTCTTTGAAGGCCTGAATCTTGGAATCGGCTGTGCCTTTGCCACCAGAAATAATGGCACCGGCGTGACCCATTCTCTTTCCGGGAGGAGCTGTCATTCCGGCGATGAAGCCGACGACGGGCTTGCTCACGTGCTCGCGAATGAATTCGGCGGCTTCTTCTTCAGCAGTGCCACCAATCTCTCCGATGAGAACGATGACTTCGGTGTCTCTATCATCATTGAACATTCTAAGCAGTTCTTTGTAGCCCATACCTTTGACAGGGTCGCCGCCAACGCCCACGCATGTGGATTGACCGTGACCAGCATCGGACAGGGCAAGAGCGATCTCGTATGTGAGAGTACCGCTGCGGCTGATCATGCCGACCGGTCCGCTCTTGAAGATGTTGCCGGGCAGAATGCCGACGAGGGATTGTCCAGGGGTGATAACGCCTGGGCAGTTTGGACCGATTAAATGTATGCCTTTGCGTCTTACGGCAGCCACCAGTTTGGCTGTGTCTTGCGGCGGGACTCCTTCGGTAATCAAAACAATCAGATCAACTCCGGCTTCCAGCGCCTCATATCCGGCATCGAGCGCCAAATATGGTGGCACGAAAATTACCGAGCAGGTTGCTCCGGTTGTATCGACTGCTTCTTTCACTCCGTCGAATACGGGTACGTCATGGATCGTAGTGCCACCTTTGCCGGGTGTCACGCCACCGACTACGTTGGTTCCGTAGGTGAGCATGCGGCGGGTGTGTGTAGCGCCCATTTTGCCTGTGGCGCCTTGAACAATCACTTTGGTGTTCTTGTCGAGAAGAATCACGGCTTATCTCCTTATCAGTTCTTTTGAATTCAAGTTTGGATTTAAAACTTTCTGCAGTGACAATTATTTGTGTTTTTTGCCAACTGTCTCTGCCTTCGCCACTGCTTGCTTTACGGCACTCTCGATATCCGGAATCAACTCTAGCCCGGATTCTGCAAGCATCTTCTCGGCCACGTCCTGGTTGTTTCCGCGCAAGCGAACCACCATAGCTCTTTCCGGATACTTCTTGATGAAGTCCACGAGAGCACCAGCAACATCGTCGCAAGCGGTAATGCCACCGAGAATGTTGAGCAGAATGACGTCACAGCCAGGGTTTTGGTGTACCACTTCGAGTGCTCTCAGAGTCGTTTTCTGGTCTGAGCCGCCGCCCACATCCAGGAAGTTGCAAGGTTGACCGCCGAACTTCTTGACCATGTCCATGGTTGCCATTGTCAAACCGGCGCCGTTGCAGAGCACGCCGATGTTTCCGCCGTCGAGTTCGATCATGTTCAAACCTTCGAGCTTAGCCAGACGTTCTCTTTCCGGAAGGTCGCACAGATGCTTCTCTTCCCAGCCCTTGAAATAAGGCTGGCGGTCAAGTGAGTCGTCATTGACTGTGATCTTTCCGTCCAGAGCCAGAAGTTCGTCGCCCTCTGTGATGATCAGCGGATTGATCTCGGCCAGGTCGAGGTCCTTGGACTCGAAAATGTTGTAGAGCTTGTTGGCGACATCGGCGACCTTGAGGAGTAACTTTCCATCAAAGCCCAATCTCTTGGCCAGATCTCTGCCTACATAAGGATAGTAGGGATGCGGTATTGGCATAGTCACTACGTTTTCGGAGGACTCGATCTCGATTCCGCCTTCGGCTGAGGCGATAAAGATTGCGCAGCCACGATCTCTATCCAATGTAACTGCGAGGTAGAGCTCGCGTTTGATGTTCAACTTGGGCTCGACCAGTAGGCTTTCTGTCTTGGAGCCCTTGATTTCGAGCTTGAGAAGGTCAGCGGCTAATTTCTGCCCTTCGCTGAGGTTATTGGCGAACTTGATTCCGCCAGCCTTTCCTCTTCCTCCTGACAATACCTGGCACTTGAGGGTGACAGGAAATCCGAAATGTACTCTTGTCAGATCCTCGGGACGGGTAATTCGAACTGACGGAGGGCAGGTTATTCCGCCCTCGGAAAAGATTTTCTTCGCTTCGTACTCGTACAGATTCAATGTTCTGCCCTCATTCGGCCGGGTGATGATATGCAGAGCGGCTGAGTCCGCTCCAATCCTATACTTTAGTAGAACTTATTCGAATCTCGGTGGAACTTTGGGAAACCTAAATCATTCGCGCAACAGAATTGCAGTGAATGAGCTTCGGTTTGTGGTCTTCTCCGCTCTCTCCATGGCAACTCGAATCGAACATAGGCAACTGGACAGCCTTTTGCACGACGGCTGCACTTTCGTCGACAATAACAATTCGAACTTCGCCTGTTCCAAGCCAGATCGTTGGTTCAATAGTTAATCGTATCAAAATGACGGCAAGGTGCCAGTGCGGGATGCCGGTTTCCGCACAGAGCTTAACCGCAGCTCAGAAAGTCCATGCATCCACACAACGATTGTAAATATGCGCAATCAAGAGCGGATTGAGCGGAGCCAGCCAGTATACTAGTTCTCCCATGGGAACGCCTTTGTCGGTGCGGATGGCCTTTGTTCCTTCGTGTGCTGACTTCTCGTGGCTTACTCCCTACTTAATGTAGTTCTCAGAACGAGGCTAGCGACATGAGAATTGGGTTGTTAACAGGCGGCGGAGATTGCCCTGGACTCAATGCTGTCATTCGAGCCGTGGTCAGGCACAGTATCAAAGACTTTGGCTCGGAAGTTTTGGGATTTTTAGAAGGATGGCGCGGACCTGTTGACAATCTGATCATGCCTCTCACTTTGAGGAGCACCGAATCGATCATCAGTCGCGGTGGCACTATTTTGCGAACCTCCCGGACGAATCCGTTTAGAGTGGAGCGCGGACCGGAGAAGATCCTCGAAAATGTCGAGAAAAACGGGATCGAAGCGATCATCGCAGTCGGTGGCGAGGAAACTTGCAGCGTTGCTCACAAGATGTTCACCGATTACAATCTGAATGTGGTCTGCGTTCCAAAGACTATTGACAATGACCTCAATGCCACTGATTTCACTTTCGGATTCGATACCGCAGTCAATATCGTCGCCGAAGCGATCGATCGGCTGCATACCACCGCCGAAGCGCATAATCGCGTGCTGGTCTGTGAAGTGATGGGACGAACGGCTGGTTGGATCGCCTGCTATGGTGGTATCGCAGGAGGTGCCGATTTTATTCTCGTGCCTGAGAAACCGATTGAGATCAACAAGGTCGTTGAAGCAATCAAGAAAACGCACTCGCGGGGAAGGGATTACTCGATTATCGTCGTCGCTGAAGGCGCTCGATTCGAAGGCGATGAAGGCGATGGCGATGATCCTCAGAATACTTATGTTCATCCCAAGTACAGTGGAATTGGCGAGCGTCTGGCCAAAGTCCTGGAAGAGAAAACCGGTTACGAGACAAGGGCCACCACGCTGGGACACATACAGCGCGGCGGGTCGCCCACTGCATTTGATCGAGTGCTTGCCACCAGATTCGGTGTGTTCGCAACAGAGCTGGTCCATGAGGGTAAATTCGGACGCATGGTCTCGCTTCGCGGAAGCGAAGTGACTGACGTCCCAGTGCATGATGCCGTGGACAAGCTGAAAACTCTTGATCTCAACCTGTATAGAGTAGCAGAAGTATTCTTCGGATAGGATCGTGAGCTCACATCACCAGGACCAAACAGATCGTCTGCATATGCAGCATTGTTTTGAACTGTCGCTTATGGCCGAGGGGCGAACGGCACCTAATCCGATGGTGGGCGCCGTGGTGCTGGACGCGGAGGGGGAAGTCGTCGGAAGTGGTTATCACCATGCCGCCGGGCAACCGCATGCGGAGGTCAATGCCCTCGACGAAGCCGGCGATAGGGCAAAAGGCGGGACCATTTATGTGAGCCTCGAGCCTTGCTGTCACTTTGGCAAGACTCCACCTTGCACACAGAAAGTAATTGCCAGTGGTGTCAAACGAGTGGTGGCGGCCATCGGAGATCCTAATCCTGTTGTCGCTGGTAAAGGATTCGCAGAGCTTCGTGAACACGGCATCGAAGTGGTGGAGAACGTGATGCTCAAAGAAGCCGCGTGGCTCAATCGCGGATTCTTCCAGGTCAAGATCACGGGCAGACCATGGGTCTGCTTGAAGCTTGCCACCACCATGGATGGCAAAATAGCAGACAGGTTCAAAAGCAGCAAATGGATTACCGGTGAGCAATCTCGCCTACTGGTGCACGAAATGAGGAACCGGCTCGACTGTGTCCTTGTCGGCGCCGGTACTGCCAGAGCTGACGATCCATCGCTGAATGTGCGCGATATATCAAATGGTCGCAATCCCATACGCGCAGTAATAGATCCGTTCCTGACGCTCTCTCCTGCGTCCAAGCTCTGTCAACCTGATACTGGCGGTGAAACCATTATCTTCTGTGCGAAATCGGCACGGGAGGTTACGACTAATGAGTATCCATCGCATGTAAAGGTCATTCCTGTCGGAGCACCGGCGACAGATTTAGTGAAATCTCGAAGTACGGGACTCCGCGCCACGGAAAACACCGCTGATCGCCAGAGCAACACTTCCTCCGCTCGAACCGAACTCGATTTGGTCGAATGCCTTCAACATCTAGCCAACGAGAAAGTTGGCACAGTGCTCTGCGAAGGAGGAGGCTGGCTCTCAGGGTCGCTTCTCAGGGCGGGATTGATCGATGAAATTTATTGGTTCTGCGCTCCAAAACTGCTAGGCGACATAAAGGCCGTATCGGCTATCGCCCACGAAGCGCCAGTATCGATTAATCAAGCATTTAACTGGGAGCTGATCGAAACGAAAGTCCTGGGCGGTGATGTCCTCATCCACTGCGTCAAGCCATCCTGGTCTGACTTCCGTTGACAAATCGTCAGTCGTGCTAACTTGTTTTCGATGAGCGCTCGCCCCTTCGCGCGCTAGGAAGATCCGCGATAGTCCTGGGCAACGATGTCCTACTGTATCAAGCCTGGTTGGATTTCGGATAACATCGTCAGTTCGCGCTAACTTGTTTTCGATGAGCGCTCGCTCTCTTCGCGTTCTCGGAAGATTCGCGAGACGATCTTTGGTCTAATGATCATCTCCTCCATCAAGTTTATAAATGCCATCAGGATGAGTAGCTGCATCCACACGAACAACGGGGTAAACAGCCAGATGAGAACCAATGTTGAGTGGACGGCAGCCACTCCGATAATGAACCGGGTATGCTCCGGTCTTGTGTACTGACTTCCTCTCACAAGTGAAATGATTCTTGTGAGAATCAAACCGGCAATCAAAATTGATACCAGCAGGCACACTACAATGGCGAGCGAAAAGTTATCATCTGTCTTTGAGTCGAACGAGTTTGGCGTGATGTTCGATTCCCAGTTTACGATCGTTTTTCCCCACAACGCTATTGAGTCGCAGAGAAGACTTTGTCCAAGGAAGTAAGACTTCTCACCATATATGGTGCAGAGCGGGAATCCGAGCAGTTCCAGACTGCGCAGAATCTTATGCCAGGAAGGATAATCGCCGTTGACGCGAGTGGCAGCGATCCCCAGCCCAGTGGCGGCTGCACCTAGACCTCCAACCACTGGTCCGGGTTTGAAGTCAGAAGGCATTTCCTCGGCATGATACCACTCGTTGATACCAAGAAAGCCCCAGCCGAATGGTTGGAACCACTGCTCGCGAAAAATTCCATACTGCTGCTTATCGAACTGCTCGTCAATCGGTGGAAGGAGAGCCAGTGTCCACGACATGGCGCATCCCCGCGTGCCATCGATGATGGTGTCTTGATCTTTGCCCGCCTGCGCAATCATTAAATTGGTTTTTTGATCGAGATGAGTCTTCAACCAACCTGTCCATCGTTCGATCACTGCAGAGGCGTCAGTTTTGTAGAGCAGGTCATGAAGCCTCAACGAGTCGAGGGCACAGATTCCATCCACCGGCCAGGTCAGACCCCAGAAACTCTCAGGAAATGGTGGGTTTGTTTCAGCGAAGGCGCGATAGAGAAGCTGGCTGCACTTGTGGAAGTCACTGATAATGGCGGGATTGGTACCACCTAATAAAATATAGCCGCCCCGAAGTCGGTTCATGTTTCCCTGGTAGATGATGCCACCAGGCAATTGACCCTCCGTCTGTAAGAAAGGTAATCGATCGTGAAAAGGCTCTAGCTTGTTGAGCAGCCGTTCGATCTCCTTCGTTGTCTCCTTCCTGAGTGCTGAATCAGTTGGATTCGACAGAGCCAGATTGACGATAGATTGGGCATAAAAAACATTGCTCAGGAAAATGCCTTCCGGCATGATAATTCCTTGAAACTCATCCTCTCCAGCTAACAGTCTTCGTTTGATGGACTGCAACTGCGCTTTGATCTCCGCGTCGGATACACTCGATGCCGATAGGTCGTTATGTGATACCAATCCCGATACCGTCGAGAAACCATGAAACAGTACGATTAGCAGCATGAATACATGCAAAACGATTGTGCCAGGCGTGACAATGCGAATCTTAGTTGGACGGTATGGGGATGACTGGTTCATTTGTCCAT
>CAYTDR010000246.1:0-9303 GCA_964436185.1 uncultured Candidatus Obscuribacterales bacterium
GAGCTCCTTCGAAAATGCTCTCAACGTGTTGGAAGAGTTTCTGTCTAACCTGGATCTTTCAACTGCTGAGACGGATTTCTCGAGAGCAGCGAACACACTGGACATGGTATCACGTGCGTTCACAGCCATCGATGTCAATCATGACCTTTTGATGACAAAAGACGAATTGCGGCATTATCTGGCTGTTGGGTGCACTCCTGAGGTAGCACAAGCGCTAGGTTGGCTAGTGGCAAGATTCGACATTCTCGAGCAGCTGAGTTTTTTCGTTAACGGGATAACCTATAGTGAGCTGGATACGGCAAGAGACGTTTTCCATGGTTTGAGCTGTCTTCAAGCCAATTTCGAGTGCATTAGCAATATACATCAGGGTGGAGCTGGCGAAATTCTTTCCAAAGAGAAGATACTGCACTACCTGAACGTTCATGAAAAGTGTTTGGAAGAACATGATGCAAGAGGATTGCAGCAATTAGTCAGATACCTGGATTCCATCCAACACATCTTCGATGACGGTAAACATCTGTGATTAGTTATCCACATGCTCATCCATAGTAACGACAAGACCGGTACATTGACCGAAAACAAGATGAAGGTGAAGATGAATAGTACAGATTTTGCAGCAAATGGGTCGTATTGTTGCGGTCACCGGTGACTTGCCGGAAACCCACGAGTCTTATCGTGTGCCCGCTCGTTCATTTCAAAGAAGATTCGGGAACCTTCTTTTGATTCTTGCTCTGCTCTTCTCCAGGACTCTTCTCTTTACTGTCGAGCGGGGGAAAATATTCCCATTCTTGGTTCTTCAGTGTTTTTACGAATCTATATAGCGGTACGGATAGTTTTTTGTCCTTTGCTAGGTTCGGAAATGCAGGCATGATTCCGTGCTCTTTGGTAAGAAAGTTTTGGAACTCTTCTAACGTCAGGATCTTGGTCGACACGACTATGTCCTTGCCAGGCTTGATCACGTTCTTGCCCATCATGTGACAAGATTCGCAGTTTTCTAGGTAGATGGCCTCTCCCTTCTTGTATTGCCGCTCCTTGGCGTTCACCTCTATGGTAGTGAGGTTGAGCCAAAGCACGACTCCGCAAACGAACAGGCAGCATAAGTTTCTAAGCGACATAACAACAAACCCCGCAGTATAAGCCGACGTTATTGTCTAACAATAGAATTCGGTTTCGTATCATCCTTTCGGCTACACTTGTCCACTCTTATCTTCTTTGTCCGCAAACGGAAATGGAAACGTCGTGTGCACGTTGTAAATTGATGCGGGCGTCATCGCGAATTCTGGCTTAAGACACGAAAAAGTACGGCATTGTCGTACGGCTGAGCACTCCCTCTTTGGAGAATATCATTCGTTCATACGGGAGCGCTAACCTATAGGTGACCTGCTATATCTTATGCCTAACTACCTCTACAGAACAGTTTGCATGGTGTGCAACAGCCTCCGAGACAGATCCCAAAAGCAGACGATCCAGTAGCGCCCTTCCGTGTGAGCCCATCAGCACTAAGTCCGCGTCTATTGAGTTAGCGAGATTGAGAATCTCTTCTCTAGCGTCACCATCGGTAGTGACTGCCTTCACGATGCAGCCGGGAATCTTTTCCTCTATTTTTCTTGAGGCTTCATCCAGATGCAACTTAGTCTGCTTTTTAAATTTCTCCTGGCGTTCCTTGATTTGGAGCGCTGTTGGACTGGTTGATTCGTAGCGTCCCACGGGCAGCATGGAGTTCAATACAGTAAAGCAAGTAAATTCCGTACCAAGCGGCCACTTATAACTTAGCAGGCGTTCAAGTGCGAATTGGGAGTATTTGGAGTCATCCAAGCAAAGAATCACTCGTAGACCAGTATGCGATTCATCATGCCCATTTCTTACTATTCTCACCGGACAAAGAGCGTGGCACAGCACAGCTTGAGAGACACTGCCGAGTAGTAGTTTCTCGAATCCTGTTCTACCGTGAGAGCCCACCACAATCAAATCAGCTCTCGACTCAATGGAATGATCCACGATTCTCCCTTTTGTATATCCTTCTAGAATGGTTTTTGCAAATTTGAACTGAGGATGTGTTTTCTGTAGAGCCGACACATGACTATCGATCAATAACTGCGCTTCACTCGTCGACTCTGACTGTGGATCAATCGAGGAGGAGTCATGGTTCGTGTAATCTAATACCGTAATAACTTCAAATTCGGTGTCAGTCGGCCACGTCAGCTCCTGGCAGTGCTTGACCGCCTTGGTCGAACATTCTGAGCCATCGACTGCAATTAGTACCTTCATTGTTACACCCCATTCACGTGGACTTTTGCATCGTAACATGGGTAAAAAAGCAGGACATTGATCCAGAGGATTATGCTTGATTGAATGATTTATCTTGCCATTCGTCTTTTGCGCCTACAACCAAAGAAAAGAGGGAATCATAATAGACTCTCGATTCACTCATACAGCCAGGTAAGACCAATTGCGTTGGCCAGATCATATTTCGTGGAAGTTTCCGTGTGCGGAAACGAAAAATCATACTCAGGAATGATAGCAGCGTTTGACCGATCTGGCAGGTTGAAATCGGAGCGAACAAGGAGATCAAAAAATCTAAAGAGTCCGTCTCGTCTGCCGTTTATTCAGGGTCAGCTCACGGTAATCCATTTCTTGCGATCAAGCGAAGTTTCGATGATCAAGCGGGTGGTGGTGTACCGTTGTCGAAGTTTTCGAAAATCATCCGATCCAACTTGAAAGAATCCGGCTGAATGGCAAACTCACCGGAAAATGGGTTGCCAAAGATAAACACCAAAAGGACGTTCAGTGACAAAGTGAGAGAAACGAGCACCGTCATTAGGATTTGTGCTCTGAGGTTCCTGACTCCAAAGAAGTAGGTGAACATTACGGTGAAAATTGCTCCGATAATAAGCACCGTCCACATAAGCGGATTTATTCCGTGACCGGCACTGACAATTCTCGTGCGACGATTCTGTGTCATGGTGCAAATTTCAGTGACCAATTGCTGATGAAGAGTCTTTTCACTCTCAGTTTCAGGAGCGTAAATTGTAATCTCTTTCCAGAGAGACCACACGTTCTTGAATGCAGCAACACTGTACTTACCTCTCTGCATAGCCTGCCATTCATCGTCAATTACTGCTTCGGCATACTGATCGCATAGTGCATGAATTGTCGCCTTTTTGATTTGCGGAAGTCCATTCGCGCACAAATATATGTTGCATAGACCGCTAGCTTCCTGGTCTACAAGCACTCTCAATTCTTGTGAATGCTCCATTGCATCAACTACCACAAAGCCAAGCAAGACTGCATATAGCGTGCCAACCACCGAAAGCAAGTATCCCGCCACCTCATGATATGAGGTGAGGGCTTCGACTCCGACTCGCCTACGTACAATGAGCATTCCGCCAACTGCAAGCAGCGTAGCAGACAAAACAGACAACAGACCGACGATATATACATTCATGCTAGATTCAATCCTGACAATCCTGGAGACTGCCTAATTATATGCGTCTCCAGATCTCATTTTCTTAGCACCACTAATTTATACGGTCCTATAGAAAGGACTTGAACGATGATGGGCTCATCATTCAGGACCCTTTGTTTATTCGACGGGTAGAGCCTGCAACCAAACAAGGGGATTAGAAAGAAGGTTGGAGAGAAGTCCAACCAATCTGCAGACTACCGACCGGAAAACTCTTTCATTACCTGTCCATAGCGCTTGCCTACGGAGGCGCACACGATGTCACACAACTCGTAGATGGTGCTGTCACCAATACTGTAATAGACGAATAGACCCTGCCGTCGCTTCTGAACAATGCCTTGCTCCGCGAGAACAGAAAGGTGCTTGCTGACATTCGCCTGGCTCATTTCGGTCAAGTCACACAATTCTTGGACGGACCGCTCACCATTAAAAAGATTCTGCAATATTTGCAGTCTCGATGCGTCCGACAGTGCCCGAAATCGAGCCGCTACAATTTCTAGGGCCGGTCTCGTCAACAGTGTCTTTTTCTTTTTCATCTGCCTTTAACTCTCAGCCTTGACACTTATTATACAACCAATTGATTAATTTACTCAATCATTCTTACGATGGATTCGCTATATAACCAATTGGCGATATGGTTGAATTCGGAACGGAAGAGGACTTTTGAAATGTCACAACAGTTAAATCATAGTGTCTGCCCTCATGTAGAAGCCGCTGAAATAGCATCACTTAACGGCGAGTTCGTGCTGGTGGACGTTCGCAGCCCGATAGAGTTCGAGACAGAGCATATTGCGGGCTCTGTAAATGTGCCGCTTGATTCGCTCGATTCTCGTTATGATGAAGTGCCCAGGCAAGGACAACTCGTCGTCGTGTGTCGAAGCGGGAAGCGAGCCGAGCGAGGTGCGTTAACCCTTATGGGAAGGGGCTATCGACCCAAAGTACTGAAGGGTGGCTTGAGCGCCTGGCGCAAAGCCGGACTTCCTATAATGGAAGGAAAAAAGCGACTTTCAATCGAGCGCCAGATTCAGCTTACCGTAGGTGTTGGTGTTTTGGCAGGCGTATTGTTGGGGGCATTCGTCAATCCGTGGTTCTTAATGATTCCGGGTTTCTTCGGAGCTGGACTGACCTTTGCAGGATTGTCCGGAACATGCGCCTTAGGCATTCTGTTAGGGAAAGCTCCCTGGAACAAGCTTGAAGTTCATGGGGAGCAAAAGCAGGGCGGTAAATCCAATTGTTGTTCTTAGGTGTGGGAGACAATGTATTGCTGGGCGGTGCTCTGACAGGGTTTGCTACCGGCACCCTACTAGGACTACTGGGCGGTGGTGGAAGTATCATTGCCGTGCCGATTCTTGTTTATGTTCTCGGAATGGAAACCAAGTCAGCGATTGGCACAAGTCTCATTATCGTGGGACTGGCTAGCTTGCTTGCGGCCTGGAGTCATTACCGCCATCGCGCAGTTATCGTTTCTACGGCTCTTATCTTTGGTGCGATCGGTGTGGTTGGTAGCCTGGCTGGATCCAAATTTGCACAAATGATTCCAGATGCGGTTCAACTAAGTATTTTCGCTATAGCAATGGCTTTCGTGGCTCTTCTAATGCTCTGGCACAAGCAACCTCCACATGAATCAGCCGGCAATGAAACGGAACGGGCACTACCTGTGGTGCTGGCGTCCGGTCTGGCAGCCGGTTTCTTGACAGGATTGATAGGTGTGGGCGGCGGCTTCATTATCGTACCGGCGCTCACCATGCTATTGCGAATACCGATAAAGAAGGCAATTGGCACGTCACTGCTGGTGATTGGCATTAACAGCTTGGTAGGAGCAATCTCTTATGCTTCGCGATTGAGCATCAATCTCTCCATCTTGCCTTTCGCCCTTGGTACGCTGGTGGCTGCTCCCATCGCAGGTCGGATTGCACATCACATCCCGCAAGAGAAGCTTAAGTTTGGTTTTGCCGTATCGCTATTGATTCTGTCTGCATGGATGCTGACGAAACAGATTTTTCATTAGAACCTGGAGGTGCTTATGTATTTCAAACAGTTTTATCTCGGATGTTTGGCACATGGATCTTATCTGCTCGGCTCGCAAGGAGAAGCAGTCGTCATAGATCCGCAGCGCGATGTGGACCAATATATCGAGGAAGCGAAGAAAGAACAACTCTCGATCAAATACATCATAGAGACTCATCTGCATGCTGACTTTGTCAGTGGACATAGAGAACTGGCGGAAAAAACGGGGGCACAGATTGTCTTCGGAGCTAAGGCAGGTAGTGCTTTTCCTCATATCGCTGCCAAAGACGGTGACATGTTAGCGGTTGGAACTGTTAGTCTTTCGATACTTGAGACACCAGGGCATACACCTGAAAGCATTTGCATTCTGGCAAAAGATGCCGCTGATGAAAGACCAGCAATGCTGTTCTCCGGCGACACACTTTTTATTGGCGATGTAGGTAGGCCTGACCTTGTCGGCAGCAAGGGGTACAGCGCCGAGGAAATGGCTGGATTGATGTACGAGACTCTCCATGAAAAGCTTCTCAAGCTCTCGGACGATGTCGAGATATTCCCCGCCCATGGAGCGGGATCGCTTTGCGGCAAGAATTTGTCGAATGAAAGATCCTCAACCATGGGGCAGCAAAAGCAATTCAATTACGCTCTGAAGCCTATGACCAAAGAGGAATTCGTGAAGATCTTGACCACTGATCAGCCCGAGGTTCCCGCATACTTCCCGAAAGATGTAGAGATCAACAGACTGGGAGCTTTGCCGTTGAGCAGTCTTAAACGTCCGCTACCTTTGAGCGCAGCTGCAGTGGCGGAGGAATTATCGCGAGGCACAGTTATTCTCGATGTCCGCAATAGCATGGAATGTGCCAGTGGACACATTAAGGGTTCGCTGAACATCGGACTGGGTGGGCAGTTTGCTTCATGGGCAGGAACACTTATTGAGATCGAAACCCCAATTATTCTTCTGGCAAACAACCTCGATCAAGTCGACGAGGCGGTTATGAGACTTGCTAGAGTGGGGATCGAGAGCGTGATTGGATATCTGGAGAACGGAATAAGCAGCTGGAGTGAAGCAGGACTTGAAGTGACACAATCGACTGCAATCTCAGTTAGCGAACTCAAGCGATCTCTTGCCAATGGAGAAGACCTTCTAGTTGTGGACGTTAGGCGCTCCGGAGAATATTTCGCTGGACACGTACCGAACGCCATCAATATACCGCTGGCTGAGCTTTCCGTCAGCATTTCGAGACTCCCAAGAGATCGGACGCTGGCAATCATCTGTGCCAGTGGTTACCGCTCCTCAATTGCACAAAGCATTGTTGAAAGCGGCGGTCTCAAACTTTCAAAAAACGTTATTGGCGGCACCGCTGCGTGGAAGAACGCCGGTTATGAAATAGAGCAAAAGGAATCAGCAACCGCCTAGATGGGAAAAAAGAGGAAGTTTGAGTTATGAGTGTTTGAAGGTTAATAATTCCTCTTCACAGCCGAGACAGTTTCGAAGGGCGGTGACAGTTTCTCCCGACCTTCAGCCCCGCGCATGATCTTACTCGCGGACGCAGCGCGTCCCATAGAATAGGCACCGGTTGGTCGAAGGAATTGCGATTAGCATTTCCTTCAGGTCGGTATAAGTTCTTTAGTCTGGCAATGTTTTACCTATGTTATGCAATCAGAAGTGTTGAAAATCGCTCTACCGGTCTTGAGTCTTCTCAACAATCTAATTTTTTGCATCCCTGCTTTCGCGGAATCGGAGCGATCGGATGGTGCGGTTCTGGTGTTGATGGTTTACAACGACAAGTGCACTAAGTATTGCGGTGAGGTGCGACCTGTCTTGCAGGAACTTAAAATTGCTTATGGAGAAAGAGTGCTGATTAAGGAGGTGAATGCCAGCCAGCAGGTGCTCGCTCAGAGTCAGAAGCAAACGGAAGCGCTAGGTGCAGGTGGATTTCTCAAGGGCGTGATGGACAGTGTGCCATGTGTCGGTGTATTTACCAAGAAAAGACGTCTTGTAAAAGAGCTAGCAGGAGTGAAGAAGAAAGAAGTGTACGCAAGGTTTATAGATAAGGCCTTGGAGTCAAGTCAGTAGTCTTTCTCTAAGCGCAATTCCGAAGAAGACAGCTTGGCAAATTTTGAGATCTACATGGTTCTGACATAACGAATGGATAGTGTCGCCGGTGCCACCAGACCCAACTGTCTGTTTGGATTGAATGGTGCTGGGATGAGCATTCCGTTCTTCCCGACTGAAGGAATACCTGGCACGGCAGTAGCGCCGGGATTGATGTGGCGATTAAACAGTATCGGCACTTCTGCGATGAACAAATGATGTCCGTAGGCATACGTGAAACCTGGTGCTACAGCAAGTCCATATCCCGGTGTACGAAAACCTGCATTGCTACCGATCAAATCTCTGCTTCTCAATCCTTCCCAGTTGATGGAGCTTCGAAAACGCAATCCGCGCAGCTTCGGCTTGTCCCATGTCCTAGGAATGGGTAGCGAGACACCTCCTTGAAGCGTGTATGCGTCAGGAACAGAATTGACCGTTTTGTTTGTATAAGGGGGGAGAAGAGGAACTCCCAGGCTTGCAACTATAGACGGTGTGCCATTGGTGCCTCTCGGATTGCACAAGTATGACCCGGACGCAAATAGAGTCACATTTCTCAGAATATTCGGGCTGCGAATGTTCTTGTACACATCGAAGCTGGCCAAAATACCTACGCCCCCGTCTCCCGGAAAGATGGCAGGCGGCCAGATCGCTCTTCTTGCGAAGTTGGTGCCACTCTCGTTCGGAATATTTCGCCGGATATCCCAGTCTCCTGAAGGAGTCTTGATTCCTACGCCGATGGTAGCATTCTCAAACGGATGCTCCTCTGGGTCGAGCAATAGCGCCTGTGAAAGAAGCGAAATGTCTCCGAGACCGGCAGCATTCCAGCCGGATCGGTCACCAGCTATTGTGCCCTTCGGTGGAAACAGGTTCGAGAAGTTGTTAAACACTATTGGCATTGTGGCCAACATTTGAACTCGTTTACTCACTCGATAACTTCCTGAGACATCGAGAATACTGATGGTTTCGTGTGGTCCCCATGTTTTAGTAAAGTCGTGATTTTTCCGAGAGTCAAAATAAGAATCGGTTGCCCTGGCATGCCGCCAGCCTAGCGATAGATTGAGTTTGCTTCCAGTCGAGCCTAACCCGGGCACGATTCCACGAGCAGATGATCAGCCGCTAGCAAGCGCCACAGGAAGCGGAAGCGTTGCAGAAAGCCCGATGAGAAGCGTGATACTCCATAGCCTAACTAGTGGTTTTAATTGAGCTTTCAATCTAAGGCTTGGTACTTGCAAGAAAAGAACAACAGGTTGTCCGGGCGCGCAGAGAAGGCTCTATTATTGCAGAGTTTTGGCAGTCGTTGTGTATTATCGTCCGTGTGCTTGAGTTCCTCTAAATGGGAGACTCAAACGAGTTGGGCACGTGTTTAACAATCGCCCGGAATTTTCGGAATTCTTTCGACCCTTTTGCTACTTGTAATATTCTCGCTCGGAGATCGGTGGAGGACGCAGGAAGTTTTTGACAATCCCGTGGAGTTGCTTCTGAGTTCTCTTAAGGTAAGTTTGCAACAGACCGCTATGGCATGAACAGCTTCATATGTGGGTCACCAGAGTTGGACATTAGATTTCCCTACATAGCTCAGGTGCCGTTAGCTGCCATTCGTCCCACGGAATATCCGAAGAAGTTGATGCCCAGAAAGCCACCTCTAGGTACATATTATTCACTAATATTTGAGAATATCGTTTAATTCCCGTAAAGAGGCGTGTCAATGAACGAGGGCGAAGACTACCCGTTTACTAATGAA
>CAYTDR010000247.1:0-9289 GCA_964436185.1 uncultured Candidatus Obscuribacterales bacterium
AAATCGCGGCGCTGGTCCCAGTACATGGATATGATTCAGACGAACAAACCGGACGGCGTGCAAGTCGATCACGTCATCTTCGAACCAGACCATTTTGTGGTCGAGGGTTTTGCCCTGGACTTCACCTCAATCTCCAGACTCTCGCTCAATCTGAGTGCATCTCCGTTGGTCGAGAATGCCCAAATCGATTATGCGAAGAGACACGAGAAGTCCCCAGGGCTGGTATCATTCAGCGTGACGGCAAAGCTAAATCGAGTCAAAGGTCCCGGACAGAAGAGCACTCAACCGGCCCAGCCCATCACCGCGATTCCGCTGCATAAGAAGACCGCTTCCAATCTCACTGCCCCGCCGTTCTCGATTGATGGAGCGCTCTGAGTCATGACTGTTTCCAGGCAACTGTTTTACGCGATACTACCTTATCTGGTGACAGTGGTTCTGCTCGTCTCGTTAGTCCAGCCCAGCATGACAGAGGCTTTCATCCTCAACGAGCATGTAGAGGCTAGCTGGAAGTCGTTTGAGCAGCTGTCGGAGAAGATAAAGAATCGCCAGCAACTGATAAGAGAAAAGATGCAATTGAACGCGGAGATTGAGAAGCTTCGCTCCTCGCTGCCTCGCGATCCTGAGGTTGAGGTGTTGCTTCTCGATCTTGAAAAAATGAGCGAACAGTCCAACACCGATCTTATCAGTGTTGAGCCCCAGGACGAGTCGAAGAAAGAGAAACAGTCTAACTTGATGGACTCTCTGTTAGCCGAGGTGGAAGGACGGTTGCCCATCAGTCCGATGCAGGAAAAGCAACAGCAGAAGAACGCTAACAAAAAGCCCAACGCGCCAAAACAGGAAGAAGATGCAGACGCCAATCCCTTTGGTCTAAAGCGCGTCGTCAGAAGGCTGTTCGTAGCCGGCGATTTCAACGAGCTCAATCTTTTTCTGAAGCGCCTGGAGGCATATCGACGTGTGGTAGGCGTTGAAGATTTGATTGTCGCCATGCCCGAGTCTGACGAGAAGGAGTCGGTGAAAACCCTGGCGAGCGAGCGAGCCTCCCAACTGTCTTTGAACAAACCGATCATGACGTTCCTTATGAATATTTATTACCTGCCGTGATTCTGCTAGAGAGGTTGTTATTGAATTTCGAAGCAAGCTAGAGCCGACGCGCCAGACGAAAGGCGAGCGCACCGCTCCAAGAGACGAGATAATGGTTGAAGGGAAGCGACAAACGAACGGACGATGAACAAAAAGCTCTTCTATTTCGCAGCGGTAGTCTTAGTATCAGCAGTGCTGAGCTACAGCTATATGGTCAGCAATCCACAGTCGAACAACAACCAGGATGCAGCATTTGAAGAAAAACTTGCGGCTCTGAGAGCCAAACAGAAGAGAGCTGCGGACAAAGCCGCCAGCAGCCGACCGAACGAAGGTATCGGAAACCTTCAACAACTGGCGCAAAACGCTCTCAATATCCTCCAACCAGGTAAGACATCAACGGAAGCTAACGATCCCAACTCTCAGACGGTATATCCTGACAGCCCCGACTCGAGTAGTAATCCGTTAGCCATTCCGGAAGTAATCGAGCCGACACCAAAATCAGTGGCAGACCTCGAGGCACGCAGCAGCGTCGGCAACTCGGATCCTTTTGCACCGATCAGTGCAAAACCATTTCCTCGAGTAAAACAAGAACCACTTCCACGACAGATAGCCGGAGAATCATTACCGCCACCGCCTGGAATCATCAAGGGTTCCACAAAAGCACCGTCCTCGGCACCACCAGACTTCGAATTGCCGCCGCCACCGCCCGGCGAAGGCCTGCCTGCTTTTCCCGGCAGCGGACCGGAGCCACCACTTACGGCACTAGATAACGAAGAACTTCCGTCGCCACCGGACAAACCCAGTCAAATCGATCACTTCGATCTGTCAGGCATAGTAGGCAATCGCGCGATACTGAAGTTCTTTCGCGACGACAACAAGGTCAAATATGTCACGCTGGCAGAAGGAGAAACCTTCAACAACGTGCATCTGATTGAAATAAAGGACGACTCCGTAGTCCTGGAAGAAGATGGCGCCCGACGCGACGTCGAAATCCCCGCAGTCCGTTAATCACCGCCACCCTCGACCATCAATCCGCCCGCCCTTCCGCATCTAACCACCTCAACTTAACGGTCCTGAGCGCGAGCATCTTGGCCGCGTCGTCCCCATTCACAAACTCACAAATCAGGAGAGGTCATCCTGACCTCTCTGCCGCGGAGCTCGATCGAACGCCGTCAATTAATCACTCTCAGACCGGCATTCTTTCTCAGCGAATTGATTTCGCGAATTGGCACCGCAGAACCTCGAAGATCCAGCTTCTTGATCGACTTGGAATTTCCTACTAGAACTGCACCGCCATCACCGATAGTGCAGCGAAGTAGTTTGAGAGTCTGCAAATTTTCCAGTCGTGACAGAGCTTTGCAGGAATCCGTGTTCAGCTCGACATTGACGAACGTGATTCGGGACAGGTAATCAAGTTTGGACAGTTCATTTATGTCGTCGGCAGAGACGGACAAACGCTCGTATCGCAGGTTCGACTGCCGATTGTCCTTATTCTTGCCTGAAGAGTTGTCGTCAACGTGACTTTCTTCGTCCGGCGTGTCCTTGAGAAGATTAACCAAATCAGTCTCCGGCGGTGGTTTCGGGGTTAATTCCACGAGGATACCGATGTTCGTCAAGGTCGGTACCTGCGCAAGATACTTGCACATGGAGCCGGTCAACAACGACCCTGACACCGTTATCTGTTCGAGCTCCGGCAACTCCGTCAATACACTGAGGTCGTCATCCTTCAACAAATTGCACGATGTCAGATCCAGAATCTGCAATCCTTTGAACAGAGCAATCGACTTGATCCCTTCACTGTCGAGCGGAGCACTGGGAAGTGCGAGCGACTCTACGGGCTCATCTGCGAGATACTTCAGTCCACTGCCATTGTCTGTGCTTGAGACGAAATACCAATGCTTTACACCCTTGAATTTCTCCGCCGCCTCTTTGAACTCTGCTTCACCGCAGCGCTGGCCCTTAACAGATTGATCCTCTCCACTGCCCTCGAGGGTCAGTTTGGCCCCCCAGCCACCATGAAATGCCAGCCGGGTAAAGTCGGCGCTCTCCAGGGCTCGCGCCTGATGATATGATTTTCTTTGCGGGACGGTAAGAAAAGCAAGGCTCCCGCCAAGAGCAATTACTGCTAGTATCATACCCGCCATCAAAAGTGGTGCTTTATCGTCACCACCTGAACTACTGCTCGGCTGGAAGACCGCAGTATAGGCAGTCCACGCTCGAGTTTCGTTCTCCTTTAAAAGATTTGCAATAGCCTGCTCTACCTGTTCCGCTGACTGATACCTCTCATCGGGATCCTTCTTCAAAAATCTGGCGACAAACGCCTCTACCGATTGCGGAAACTCGAGACCAACCGTTTGACTAAGAGTCGGTGGTTCCGCATTGACATGCATGAGCATCAATTCCATCGGATTATCATTGTCAAACGGCACGTCTCCAGTGAGAAGCTCAAAAGCCAAACAGCCCAGACTATAAAGGTCAGAACGCGTATCAACGGGTCCCATGCGAATGGATTCAGGAGACATATAGGCGACAGTACCGACTATCTTGCCCGTGGCAGTAAGATACTGGTCGGAGTCGAGCCTTTTGGCAATTCCGAAGTCAACCAGCATAACCTTCGGCTCGACACTCTTCTCGTCAAAGCACAGCATCACATTGGCCGGCTTGATGTCCCTGTGGAGAATATCGAATGAGTGCGCATGCTTCAGTGCGGAACAGATGCCAGAGATGATCGACAAAACTTGCAGAACATCCAGCCGTCCTTTTCTGGAAAGGACAGCCTGCAATGTTTCTCCCTGGAGATAATCCATCACCAGGTAGAGCGAGTCATCATCCGTATAACCGAAGTCGCGGACGGGCAAAATGTTGGGATGATTCAATCGGGCAGCCACTTGCGCTTCGATGTGAAAACGCTGCTTGGCTTGACCGACAGCAGTGTCCAAAAGAACTTTGAGCGCGCATACTCGAGCCAGTTTTATGTCCCAGCATTTGAGAACTTCGCCGTAGGCACCCTGACCAAGTTTCTCCTGGACCAGGTAACGCTCTGCAATTGCGGTTCCGAGATATTTGCTCATTATGGACAACCCATTGCGCGATGAGTCAATTGTATCGGGAAATTGAACTGGTTGTTTATTGACAATGAGGAAGAGGTGGCTATGGAGTAGGGATAGCGAGCAGTTCAATCGGAAGCGCTGGCAGTTAGATCAGAAACGACGGTGCTTCGCTTCATGACTAACGGAATCATTCGGCCGACTCCGGCGGATCGCGGTCTGCCCCGCCAGCAGACATAACACATACGGGATTCGGACGAACGTTATCCCGCTGTATGCATTGTTTGTTGATCTGTCTGTTGTTGATCTGTAGATCTTAGGGATTGATGTACTCGGCCATGCGAGACCGCAATCCAAAATATACGAACACCACCACAAACACAGCGAAGAACTCAGCGAGAATTGCAAGACCACGCAAGTCGGTTTCTGCATCGTCCACCGCCAGTTCGAAGTTCTCCAAATTTATTCTGAGAGCTGTTCCCAGCGCATAATCGAGTTTGGTAAACGCACTTTTGCTCGCCTCAGGATCATATTCAAGTCCCAGTTCCACTGCGGCATCATGATTTCCGGCTTTCTCCAGCTCTCTCATCTGCTTATCAACCGCACAGAAGTTCTTCAATGCTTTCAGCGCCTCAACCATGTGATACTTCTCGCCCTCGAAAGACACATTCTGAAACTCCGTGGCCAGCGTTCCAGAGAATCCTGGCAGTTTGAACTTGTGATCTCGATTGGCAAGTTGAGCCTCAGCCAGCAGTATGGTCGAGTCGAAACTGTGCCCAGGCGAGAAGGAAATCATTGCATTGACGTTATCATGGAACTCCTTATCGTGCAGCGCGGCGTTCTCACGATCGAGCAACCATCTACTTTGCGCGGCATTTGCATTGTAGGCACTGGCTCGCACATCGAGCAACGTCAGTATCGAGTCGTACGAAAGTTCCTTGGCCACTTTCATTGCCTCACCACTTTCGCTTAGTTCCGAATACATATGCATGACGACAAAGGCACTGGCTACAGTGGCAATGAGGAGGGGGGGATTGAACCGCCGGCGAAACCGTTTGAATAGATAAAATTGGGTGACGACAAGACAAATAATGCATAACATCCCGATGAAGAGGACCAATCCACAAAGGAACTTGGAGTTTGATTTCGCACCGCTGTAAATGGAGTCCAGAATCTCGAAGTTCGCTTTATCCAGAGCATTGGCAGCAGGCACCAACTCCTTGTTTATCGTCTTTAGCGTTTCTCGATATTCTGCCAGCGCCGCCGCCGAATTACCGGCATTGTGAAAATCTCGCGTTCTCTGTACTTGCATCAGGTATCGACCGAATGCACCGAGAATGTCTTCAATTGGCACCTGCTCCGATGCACCATATGTGATGTTTTTCGCAGCTATTACGACATGTTTGCACAGGGCAATTCGCCAGGGCTCAAAGCGCTTCTCCATTATTTTTGAGTCGTTTGAGTCAGATTTATACAGCAACTGGCTGGACAAACATGCATCCATCTGTTGAATCGCCATCTTCACTTCGTGAGCTGCAATCACAGATGGTCCGGCGTCCTTGCCAATAGTCCTGCCGGCATGCTCGTGTTGCTTCACGGTCATCACGGTGAAACTACAAAATGCCACCACCACGATGCAATCGACAATCAGGAACAGTCGCAGTCTCGCCGGAGTAGCTCTTCGGAACGCCGAGCTCATAATTTGTTGCAGTGGACCGACTTTTGTTTGCGTTGTCATGCTCCTGACCTTCACCTAAAACCACGTCAACCGGCGAACTCGATTCGCTTCATCGATCAGATTAATTCGTTTCTCTTCACTATCCGCATAGTGAGCGCATTGACGTAATGCTACCTCGGCAGCATCTCTCAGATCATTTTCTCGTAATGGAATCGTCAACAATGTGAAGTTCTCGTCAGGTTGGAGATTTCTGGTCTCCAATTGTTCCAGCGCATGAATGAGTATATCCGCATGCAAACGCCAGGCATCATAGTTATAAGGAATTACCTCCTTCAGCTCCCTCGCAGCTCTGTGCAGGTCCTCACGGCTGAGCAGCTCCGCCTTTGGTTCCAGCAGTCGACGAATGGATTGAATCATCGCTTGCCGTGCCAGTAAATCGTCGTGCACCTGAATAGCGTCTTCGAGCACCGTATGAACGGTCGAGGAAGCCCATTCGCTCCTTGTCACGGAGTTTAATGGCTCGGACGCAGAAAGTACTGCCGCTGCAGAGATGACCTCGCCCGCCACCGTGCCTTTACTGGCTGGTTCCAACCTGGTTTGGGAAGTCGTTGGTGTCGGTGACGGTTGTGATACTACCGGTGGAGTCGCATTGTCGACCGCGGGAGCTGTGGTTGTTTCAGGTGAGGTTCCCTCACTGGCAGACGACTGTTCGGCTGCCGGTGCACTAGCGTCCGCACTGGTTGGCGGCGGTTTTGTCGGCGAAGTGGTACTCTCACTTAATGCCGGCAGCGTTAGTTCTTTCGGTGCTTCCCCACTCACCGGCAGTCGGGCTTCCGCAGAATCGCCCTGTAAAACTTCTGGTTGAGGTTCAGCATCCGCGCTCGCGGAACTTTCGCCACTGACTTTCACTTCTTTCGCTTTCGTCAGCTCATCCGGAGCCGGAGGAACCGGCTTCGCCATCGCCGCCGAAGTTCCTGACCCGCTAAGTTCGCCTGCATCAGCTTTAGAAATCTCAGCAGTTTCCCTGGCGGATTCACGAGCTCCCATGTCGTTCGAAGCAGGGCGCGTTTCAGGAACTCGACTCGGCTCTGCCGATTTCTTCTCTTCGTCGTCGTTCTGTTTGTCTTGCATTTGAATCCTTTTCGCACACACCTGGAGTTGTCACCCTACATGCACAATCGGCCGTTGCTCCTGATACTGTTCGGCGCGGCGGAGAATTTCTCTTGTCAAAGTGGCAGTCTCTCCCTCGCCTAGAAAGATGTACTTGATCATGTGCTGGAACGGGTGACCTTCCGTCCAGCCAAAATAAATGTGAGGAATCTTCTTTGTTCGATCCCGAATATCAAGAAGAATAGCGGCAATCGCATTGGCTATAGCGGGACTGCTGCAACGCAGGATCTGTTTACCATTCTCTACATGTCCCGTCACCTCGAGCAAGTCCTCGGAGAACTCGGAGGCATCGGAAAGTTCGATTTCCAGAAAGATGAAGTTGCCCTCCTCGGGCTGGATGCTGTGCACATGTCGAGAGTGATGTTCCTTGTCACGGAAGTCCTTCATGCCACTCTTGTGCGCTAAGAGGCGAATCTCGCCCCGATAGCTCGTCAACGCTTCTTCAATGAAAGCAAGACCGGCAGGATCGATTTGAACATCCTCAATTCTCAGTTCCGTTGCACGCATGGCTCTGGACACCAGAGAGGCAACCAAAACACAAGCTATGAAAAAGAGGGCGATCTGAAGACCTTCAGGTCTTTCGGACATGTTAGCGAAGGACGTATAGACGAAGATGAAACTGATGAGCAAGAAGAACAGTCTTTTCTTCAAACCTTTGTCCCACACGGTGATGGTGGCAGCTATCGAGGCTGATGTGATGAGGACGAGAACACCCGTAGCATATGCGCCAGCTTGATCGTCGACACTAGCTTTGAACATATAGGTAACGCCAAATGCAACCGTTGTAAAAAAGACGACCAGGGGTCTAATTGCCGCTGCCCAGCTGGGCGCCATGCCGTAACGCGGCAAATACTTGGGCACCAAACTAAGCAATCCTGCAATAGCTGAGGCTCCTGCAAACCACAAAATCAAAATTGTGCTTACATCATATGCAGTACCGAATCCATCGCCCAGATATTTGTGAGCCAGGTATGCAAGCGCTCTGCCAGACGCCTCTCCGCCTTCCTGGAAAAGCGGTGCAGGAATGAGCATCGTGGTTACAACACTGCTTGGGATCAGAAACACACTCATAATCACACCGGCAGTGATCAGCAGTTTCTGCCCATTGCGTATTCGCCCTAGTGGTGCCTCTTTTGTGTCCGCGGGTTCACCTTTCACCAGCGGCAAAACAGCCACGCCCGTCTCGAACCCCGATAATCCAAGCGCCAGTTTCGGAAACATCAGAAGTGAAAGTCCCAACATCATGGCGGGCGAGTGGTATTGACTGTATAAACTCGAAATCCAGTCCGAACATAACTGTGGTTGATTGCAGATTAACTCATAAGATCCGGTCACGAGAATTACCGCGCTCAGACCAAGATAAGCAGCGACGATTATGACTGACAATCCAATCGCTTCGTGAAATCCTCTGAGAAATAGCGCTCCCAGAAGAGCAATCAACGCCATCGTCACTTCGACTCGATGATGTCGAAGCACGTCTGGAATCCAGGGGTTCTCTACTATGTGAGCAGTAGCATCTGCCGTGGACAAAGTAATGGTGATAATAAATGCAGTGGCGGCAAAACCCAGGAGTGCCAAAACCATCGACTTACCAACCCATCCGGGTAGCAGGCGCTCGAGCATTGCCACGCTGCCCTGACCGTCCGGACTTTCCTTGGCCACGATGCAATAAACCGGCAGAGCCCCGAACATTGTAACCACTACTAGTATCAGCGTGGCAATCGGAGACAGCACGCCGGCCGCCAGAAAAGCAATACCGGGCTGATATCCGAGCGTCGAGAAATAGTCCACGCCGGTGAGGCACATCACACGAATCCAGGAGTCTTGATGCTGAACCTGCGTGTCACCAGGCTTGATACCAGCAAGGAACCAATCCTTGAATCCAGATGATGCCTCGTTATGCTCCAATGAACCCCTCTCCACAAGCTCAGGTCACTTTTGTAATATAGGGTACACTGGTTCAGCTGTTTAGAGCTCTTGGCAATAAACTGAGATGAATGCGCCGATAAGAGTCGATCGTTCCCCGACCCTAAGCGGATATCAGTCTCTGGCGCCTTCCAAAAATCTTACCGCCAGTCCTCCTCTGCTGATATGGGACAATCTTTACCTGCGGTAAGCATGCATCGAACTCAACTGGCTGGTTCGCCAATTTCTTCTTTGCCGTAATCTGATAGAAGTCGGTTACAGTGCTGACATTTTAGGATTCGGGGTCTCGAGACTCTTGTCCGGCCTACCAGCAACGCCAGAATCTTACTGCGCGCCTACTACAGACTAATCACAAGCTCACTTCTGCGCAGAAATGAGCTTCTCGCAC
>CAYTDR010000248.1:0-9286 GCA_964436185.1 uncultured Candidatus Obscuribacterales bacterium
ACGAAGCTCGAGCGCCGATTGATATCGAGCATCCGGCTGTTTGCTCAAACACTTCATTACACATTGCTCGAGGACCGGGACGTTGATATCCGGCGCAGTTTCAGAGAACGGACGAGGGGGTTCCGAGACGTGCATGCTCATAATTGAATAGATGCTGGTGCCGGCAAACAGATTATGTCCCGTGAGCACCTTGTACATCAGGGCACCGAGCGAGTAGATGTCGGTTCGCCCGTCAACCGATCCACCAAGACACTGTTCCGGACTGATGAATGCAGGTGTGCCCAATACAATACCTGAGGCGGTGAGGTCATTGTCGATGGTGACCTCCGTAAATGGCTTTGCCAGGCCAAAATCCAATAGCTTCACCATCTCCTGACGATTCACATCTCTGGCAATCATTACATTGGACGGCTTCAAATCGCGATGAACAATACTCTTCGAATGTGCAAAACTAAGTGCATTGGTTATGCACAGAAAGACCGGTATCGCTCGTTCCGCCGGCAGCCGTCCCTGTTGCTGCAGGATGTTCTCCAGGTTCTGCCCGTCCACATATTCCATGACCAGATAGTAAAACCCTGCGTCTTCCAATCCAAAGTCGTAGACGGCAACTATGTTGTCATTCTGGAGCGAACTGGCAAGCTTCGCTTCCCGCTCGAATCTGGTCATTCCATCCTGGTCTCGAGAAACTGCCTCAGACGAAACTTTGAGCGCGCAAATTCGATCCAGATGTACCTGTCTCACCTTGTAGACAAAGCCTAATCCGCCTCGACCAATGATCTCGAGGACTTCATAGCGCCCGCCCACTGTTTTGCCGACTAAAGGATCGCTCGTCAAAGGATTTCTCCGCAATTAATGCCTGCCAAGAGTACTGAAGACAGCATCAAGATCATATCGTACAGGCTTGGGGATTAAATCACCTATTTGCGGCAGACGGTTGATACCAGCGTCAGGTAATCATGAGCGTACAAAAGGTGGCGAATATCCGATTCGTTATCAGGTAGTCAGCACACTTGGCGACGTTGCTACTTCGGGCTTCTCACTGATGTCTTGCGATTGCCGCACGGGGACTGTATCTCGCAGGTAGCTTTCTAGCGAGTCATCCATTGCTTCCACCCACGTGGTGCCGTGCTTAGGCTGCGCATTGCCGGTAATAACCGAATGATAGTTATGGTCACGAAATCCCATTATGCTCTCATGTTTATGGTGCTTCCACTCCACAAAGAGGTCGTTGACAGCATCCACGTCGAAGCTGGGATAGTCCGTTTTGGCAATTAGCTCTTTAACGTAATCGCCCTGGAAGACTATCTCGTCATGCGGATCTTCAAGGGATTCCTCGCGTTTTCTCCAGGTGAACGAGTCGCTCTCCATTTCCTCTTTCGACGGCAGTTGAACTCTTCCAAGAATGACGTCTCGAGCGAACCACGCCTGCGCATCGAACATGTTGAAGGTGTAGTACTGATCTTGCATTCCCAGGTAGAAGAGGCGCGGATTGCTTTCCCAAACAACGCCTTTGTACAGGCCAAGCGGCCATAACCGGTTGTTCGTTTTCAGTCTCAAATCCTCGGGAAGGAAAGGAAAATGATGCAAGTAACCGGTGCACAGAATAATGGCATCCACATCTTTCTTGGTACCATCCTGGAACGTACAAGTTTTGTTCTCCACCTTCTCCAGGAGGGGAACCTCTTGCCAGTTCTCAGGCCAGTCATAACCCATCGGCTTGTTGCGATAACTGACAGTGACAGACTTGCAGCCATATTTCCAACACTGCGAGCCGATGTCCTCGGCGGAATAGCTGGTTCCTATTATAAGTATGTCCTTGTCTTTGAACTCCATGGCATCGCGGAAGTCGTGGGCATGAAGGATTCTCCCGTTGAAGTTGTTGAACCCGGGAAACTGAGGCGAGTTGGGAGTGGAAAAGTGCCCGGAAGCGACTACTACATAGTCGAACTCTTCGCGTTTCGTGGTGCGTGTTTGCAGGTCGTCGACAGCGACCTCGAATCTACCTGAGGCTTGATCGAAAGTGACCATGCGAACGGCTGTATGGAAACGGCACCAGTCGCGAACATTCGCCTTCTCGACGCGGCCCTTTATATAGTCCCACAAAACTGCCCGAGGCGGATAGGATGGAATCGCCCTGCCAAAGTGCTCTTCGAAAGAGTAGTCAGCAAATTCCAAACATTCCTTCGGACCGTTCGACCATAGATATCGGTACATGCTGCAGTGAACAGGCTCGCCAAACTCATCGAGACCGGTACGCCAGGTGTAATTCCAGAGACCGCCCCAGTCATTCTGTTTTTCGAAACAAACAATCTCTGGTATCTCGGCTCCCTTCGCCTGCGCAGATTGGAAAGCCCGCAGTTGCGCCAACCCGGAGGGTCCTGCACCAATCACGGCGACACGTTTTCCCATCACACAGATCCTCCCTTGACTGGGTTTTCGCCTTCTATTCAGGCGAGCCAAAACTTGCGACGCTCACAGTATGGGATTCCAATTTTATGAAACCGTGAAGGCGACCGATCACCATGAGCAAATTTGACCACGAAACCGGACATTAATCCCCAATCGTTCTATTGCTTTCAGAAATGAATACTTGAATATCGTCTCATTCTGCATTGAGTTGAAAGCGATCTTCAGCACTCATTCGAGACTGGAAGCACGATTACTTGGCCATCAACACTGCAACGGATGACTGCGACCCTGCCGTTCTCCATCAAATTCGGCCGATGAACTCTAGCGCACTATAGTCGAGTCCTGATATTGCATCGCTGGTTCAAGCTCACAGTAACTAAAAAACTTTCATCTGCTTCAGCAGAACAAAGAATAGAATACATCTATCTATACCTCTGCCACCGCTATTCGCGCATGAATCAAGTCATGAGTTCCACAACTATTGCTTCAACCAGAATCCGCACACCAGGTCTTTTCAGGCTCGAGCCCGGTTGCGAGCGCTATCGAGTGTCTGGTGGCGGCGCACTTGCTGTCGCTCTCAAAGGGGGAGACTGCATTTCGATCTACAACATAGAAGGAGACCAGACTTGCCATCTCGCCGCTTTCACTGCGACTGGCGATGAACAGCTAGCCGCGCTGGGAATAAAACCAGACGTGGATCTTCAATTGACCACCGACGTATCGAATGACGAGGATGCCGGACTGTTTCGACGACAGTTGCAACAGTTGGGAATCAACGTCGACAGGGCGAAAGCGAAGTTGGTATTCACCGCCGAGACTGGTGCAGGAGAATGCGCGACTTTCGTCGCCGAGAAGGAGATTCTCACCATCGTATCAGCGCCGGGGAAAAAGATGCTCGCGCATGAGCAAGATCCGCCCACCGAGCTGGAAGTGGTGATCAAGCGAGCGTTCTCCGTCAGTCGACTAGCGGGCAGCGAATCTGATTTCATTCTTCCGCCTCCGCTGGCCGAGCCGATTCTGGACCTGCGAGTGTCGGCGTCGACAGCTCGGTCTTATGAAGTACGTGAAGGAGACTACATTCAGGTCATTGATGTTGCCGGACGTCAGTGCTCGGACTTTCTGGCGTTCTCCGCAAGACGACTTCAAAAGGGCGACGAACGTGGTCTCGATTCGACAACGACACGCACCTTAATGGGAAATGCCTATCCGAAGCCAGGTTTGCTCTCCAAATTCTACGATCAGGATATGCAGCCTCTCGTCGAGGTGGTGCGCGATACGGTCGGACGTCATGATACGTTCGCGCTGGCATGCACAGCCAAGTACTATGCCGACATGGGCTATCCCGGTCATGCAAACTGCTCCGACAACTTCAACGGCGCGCTCAGTCAGTATCCGATCGCGCCGCGCGCTGGATGGCCGGCGATCAATTTCTTCTACAACACTTTCTTCGATTGTTCTAACCGCCTGATCATGGATGAGCCATGGTCCAGACCAGGCGATTACGTATTGCTCAGGGCATTGACGGACCTTGTCTGCGCATCTTCAGCTTGCCCCGATGACATCGATGCCGCCAACGCATGGGATCCTACCGACATACACGTGAGGGTATATGAAAGGTCAAACAAAATCTCCAAAGGGACAGCGTACCGTATGACTACTGAAGCAATTCCCAAGTTGACCCAAGAAACATCCCTGCATTCGCGCACCTCGCAACTGACACGCAACTTTGTCGAATATCGAGGATATTGGCTGCCAGACTCGTTTACAAATTACGGCGCAATAGCGGAATACACCGCTTGCCGCGAACACGCTGCAATCATGGATCTGTCCCCGCTAAGAAAATTCGAAATTCTCGGTCCGGATGCGGAGGCGCTGATGCAGCTCGCCGCCACGAGAAGTATTCGCAAACTGGCAGTGGGCCAAGTAGTGTATACAGCGCTGTGCAATGAAACAGGTGGCATTATAGATGATGGCACCATCTTCCGATTCGGTACTGACAATTTCCGCTTCGTCGGTGCTGATGACTATGATGGAATCTGGCTCCGACAGCTCGCAGAGAAGCACAACCTGAAAGTAAAAGTTAAGTCCTCCACCGACCAACTGCACAATGTAGCTGTTCAGGGGCCCGAAAGCAGGGAGATTCTCAAGAAAATCATCTGGACACCACCGACACAACCGACCATAGAAGAACTCACCTGGTTCAAGTTCACTATCGGCAGGCTCGACGACAGTCGAGGAGTGCCGGTTATAGTGTCGCGTACCGGCTACAGTGGAGAGCTGGGCTACGAGATTTTCTTCCATCCATCTGACGCATCGGCCGTTTGGGATAAAGTTTGGGATGCAGGACAAGCCCACGGACTGGCACCACTGGGAATGGCGGCGCTGGATCTACTGCGAATAGAGTCAGGCCTGGTCTTCTCTGGTTTCGAGTTTAACGATCAGATCGACCCGTTCGAGGCAGGCATCGGCTTTGTCGTCAATTTAAACACCAAAGACGACTTCATCGGCAAAGATGCCCTTATCCGCCGCAAAGAGCATCCACAGCGAGTTCTCGTCGGGCTCGAGCTCGACGGTAACGAGGCTGCCGGGCATGGTGACTGTGTCCACGTAGAACGGCACCAGGTCGGCACGGTCACGAGTGGAATGCGATCGCCTTTGTTGGGCAAGAATATCGCCTTGTGCCGCATGGCGGTTGAGTATTCAGCACTCGGTACCGAGGTGGAGGTGGGCAAGTTAGATGGACATCAAAAGCGAATTCCTGCAACAGTAGTTCGTTTTCCATTCTACGATCCGGATAAGACGCGTCCGCGGTCTTAGTTCCGCTCACTTAGAAATAGAGTTAAATAGTACGCTGAAGCTGAGTGTTGGCGCGGACTTCACTCATGGACAGAGTGCCATTGATCCCGCCTCACGCATAGGCCCGTCTGCAAGCACCACGCCCGGAAGTTCCGGCCACCATGTTTCGCGACTCGGATTGGAAAAGGTCCCCGCCTCAGAAATCAAGTCGCCGCATGAACATCAACCGGTTTCCTTTTGCGAGACCAGATCGACCGCCAGAATGTGGCTACACGGACCACGCTCGCCTGGATGTTTAGAGTACCAGGGGCAGGTGCATTTGCCATCGCCATCGGTGATAATGACCCGGTGCTCGCAGTCGGAGCCCTTGACGTATGCCTCCACACTGGTGTCACGTTTCTTGGTGATGCGAACACCCTGACCCTCAGCCAACTTTCGCGCCTTCTGCAACCTTGGTTGAAGCTCCTCTATCAACTCCAGATCGAACGGCAGCTCGCGATGAAAGTATGCTCCTTCTGACAGATCGTATCCCACCAAACCTCGAGTCCCCAACATCCCCAAAGCGCCACTGACGATCTCATGATTGAGGTCCAGTTCTCGGGCGATGACCGCTGAGTCGACTTTCGCCTGCCACTTGAGCATAGATCTGACCTGCGAGACTTTGTCTGCTGCGGCCGCTCGGACGAGCTGTTCTAGCACCTGACCTTCACCGGAAAATCCCCTGGAGGCATCCGGCGAAAGAAGCAGATGCAGATTGCCTTCCGGCAGGCAAAGTTCCCAGGCAGTTACTCCGCTATCTCCGCTGTAGATTCGCACGGACTTCGCGTGTCTGAGCAAATCCTCTAAAATCTTCAGTCGTCCTGGAGCACCAACTCCCACGCTGCGGGGCGCTTCACGCTGAGACAGTCTTATTCCTTTTCCTGCAGGCACCAGGTAAACTGTCGAACCTTTCTTCCATACTTGCTGTGGTGGCACTGTAAGCAATACCTGCCGAAGCTCGGAGGCAGAAATCTCGAATACCGGCTTCATTCTCGATTGATACGCTTGTACTTCAACAAACCCTTTCAACCACCTGACCGGCAGCTTCACTTTCTTTTCCACGACCGATTGGTTGCCCTTCTCCAGCACCAAACGGTCCTCGCCTACTTTCAAACCGACTCCTTCGGAATCGAGCACCCCTGTTAAAGCAGCGCGCATGGGCGGATTGAAATCTACGTTGGTGGTACCTGAGGCGATCCACTCCCCGTCTATCGCTTCAGGTCTAAGATCCAATCTGGCGTAGACCCCGCAACAAACTGAAAAAGCCTCGAATCGCAAACGTTCTCCACCGCTCGTGACTACGGGATCTGCCGAGGCCAGCATTCGTTCAAGGACCACGGTCGGTGAGTAAAAGCGCGTCCTGCTCACATGCGAAACAGCCAACAACATGTCGCATGTTCGTCTCGGATAGAGCAGCCTCCCGGAAAAGAAGTATGGGTGCTGATCGACACCACCACTGGTGGCAAGGCGTAAATTCGGTCTGTCCACCACATCCAATACTGAAGGAAAAGCATATTTGTAAGCTAGATTCACGGAGGACATGGCAAGCACCACTTGGGGAAGAACGCCTCAGACTACCTTTTATTGGGTGATTGAACTATACCCGTGTGGAGTTGGGAATGAGTGCCAGAAGATTCCATATTAGATTAAAACGTGTGGATCTTCATCTTGCCTGCGATAGCTAGCGGATCGAGTTGTCACAGCCAATTTTCGCTCTGTTCCCCTCAAAGCCTCTCCTGGTGAGCGTTCCAGCTCAGCCGGCGGAACACCTCTCAGTGGTGGTGTTCAATCGCCGCTCGACTGATGAACAGCTGGAGAGTCCAACAGATCAACGTTTCAGGGAAATATCGGGATCGGACACCGCTTGCCAAGATTCAGCCAAATTTGTTACTTGATAACCTCGCATGGAGGGCTTAGAATCAAAAACGAGCGTGTGCCATCAGTTTCAATTAGTAAGTACTACAACAACCAATAGCGTCCTTCTTTCCGAACAATTAAGTATGTTCTGAGAACTTCTCAATCCAAGCACGAGGAGTGTCTATGTCTTCATTCGATCAGGCCGAGTCAACCTCGGTCACACCTAATTTCGCCTTAGAGCAAGAAGAAGAGCAAGCAGATGAACCTATTACTCTCTTCGAGCCGGACACTTTTACGCCATCAAATACAATGGCAGGAGTTAATTTAGAACGTCGCCAAAATGACGGTTCTCTAGCATTCCTGGACGGCTTCGAAATCGATGGTCAGGATCAAAATTTCCAGCCAAGCACTTTATTCAAAGCAGACCGAAATTCTACAGGTGATGATGGATCAGTTCCTCCTTCAACTGATAGTGATAAGGTTCCCAGTCCAGACGAAGTTCCTGGGCAGGAGACGAACGACGAGCAGAGAGAGGATTCATCCGATAGTCCGGATTCAGGAAACAACTCAGGTAGAGATGAGACAAGAGGCTCACGAACTGATTTGGATGAGTCAGCTAGATCAGGTCTGCCCACAGACGGTGACACGCCTGGCGACCAGACAAGTGACGGCGACACCGACAACGACCCGAATGACACTACGAACGGTGATCGTCGCGAGGAAAACGAATCAGAGACCGAATCGGATGATGCCAATGACGACGAAAAAACAGAGTTGCCGAAGGAGATTCGCGAGGCGCTGGCCAAGCGGCAGGAGCCTTATGCAAAGGAGCTCAAAGACGTGAGAGCTGCTCTGGAGACGGGAGACTATCAGACAAAATTAAAAGAACAGATGAGTTGGGATCGGACTATGGTATCCGTGCAGATCAACGGACCTGGCAACCAAAAAATGACTGTCAGCAGCACTGGCAGACAAGGTATCACCGTTGTCCGAATGGGTGATAAGACCTTCCTGCTCAACGATGAGCAACCATTGCTGGACACGATGATAACCGATAGCGGTCAGCCACGCGCAGCCAAAATCGACTTTTCAAAGGCGCCGGATTTGCAAAGCGATCGCGATGATATGTTGCTGGCGGCCATGAACAGTCTGAGACAACAGTCCGGTGAAATTCGCTCGAAAAGCCGCGCTAGCGAGTCCGAAGCATTCCTCCGAAGCACGTTGGCGATGTCCGAGATAGGAAGAGGTGAGGGAACCTTCAGCGAAGCCGACCACGCCAGGCGCATTTCATATCTTGGAGGAAGATATTCGCGATTGGGCAACACGACGAAGGGAATAGCATTGCAGGAAAAGTCCCTAGTTACTTTGGAGAAAGAACTCGGACCGACAGACTTGACTACGATGTCAGCACGCGATCGCCTGGCCAGCGACTACAGGGACAGCTCTCGACCGGCCGATGAGCTTCGTCTATTACAATCACAGGCTCGTGCTCTCGAACAATTAGATAAGACTCCGATGGCACTCAGTATCGACGCAACACTGTTGAGAGAACGGCTGATGAAGCGCCTCACTGAGCTTGGACAGAAGGACGAAGCAGAGAAGATTAGAAAAAGAGCCTACGAATTGGTGACGAAGAATCCTCATAATGTCCCGCTCCATGAGAGCGGGATAAGCAATCAACGACGCGCTCTAATCGATCACTACCTTTCTACCAACAAAATGGACAGGGCGAAGACGCTGATCGCAGATGACGTCAAAGCAGTCAAGTCTTTCGAGAAAGCAAATCCGGAGAACGATCTTGTCACCTATCTGAGAGACAAAGCAATCGAGCGAGTCACCACTATCGGTGACAAGAAACAGCTTGGAGAATTGCTCGACGACAAACGCGAACGCTTGGATAAAGATTCCGCTTCGTCATCTAGAGACCATGAGCAGATGGAAAACAGTCGAGTCGAGCTGGCCAGGCAGTATCTGGGAGCAGACTCTCCGGAAAAAGCAATGGAAGTAGCGCGCGCGGCCATCAAGTCCATGGAAGCAAGACACAAAAACGGTGTCGACAGCACCACGATTATTCAGGAGCGTTTAAGGCTCTCCAACTCGTTGTCAGGTCTGGCAGACCAGCCGGATATGAAACGCTTCATGCAAGGGACTCTCGATATCCATTCGGCTCATGAAAAATCCGAAG
>CAYTDR010000249.1:0-9268 GCA_964436185.1 uncultured Candidatus Obscuribacterales bacterium
TTATGCTGCGCGTTCTTGTCTCCTTTATCGGCGCCGGATGATATTAATCTCAATGCCTCCTCTTGGTTCCGAGGGACACCATACCCATTCAAGTAGAGCACGCCAAGACAGCCCTCGCTCCCCGCATGGCCCTTATCAACAGCCTTTCGATAATACCGCGCGGCTTCGGCAAAATCCCTCGGCACACCGATTCCGCCGGAATATAGTTGTGCAAGATTGAACAAACCATTCACATCACCGAGATCCGCGGATTTGCGCAGCCATTTGATTGCCTGGTTAAGGTCCTTTTTCACTCCGGTTGCGTTGACATACATACATCCGATGTTATTCATGGCGGACGCATCGCCGCTTTTAGCAGCTTTCTGAAACCAATATAGTGCCTTTTTGTAATCAATCAGGTAGTGTTCGTACAGATAGCCGAGGCATCGCTGTCCCGCTGCCAGTCCCTGTCCAGCCGATTTCAGATACCACTTCTCCGCCTGGCGATAATCTACAGGCACGCCTCTTCCATACAGGTAGTCTTCAGCTAGATAATACTGACCACCTGCACTACCTCGTGTTGCTGCCTGATAATGGAGGGAGAATCTGATGTCGCCGCTTTCAAGCTTGATTGGCTCTGTGAGAGTTTTGTATCGAGCGACCAACCACGTGTGCGTTGGTGCGGAGATGTTTGGACAGTTCTCCAAACGTAAGAGAAGCAGGTAACTCGTCGTGTAAAACCTCTGGGCACCTTTGTCACTAATATTGGTATCGCTCAGATCAAGCGCTAAAAGTTCATTCCAGGCTCTGAAGCTTTGCAGGTCCTCATCAGTGATATCGGCGCCGGAGAGGTTCAGGTAGCAAACAGTTTTCATTTTTGCAACGAAATCAAACACGTTTTCGGGCAACTTCATATTCGACATTTCCAATGCGATCCCTTCACTTTTTGGAAACGCCAGCGTCAACCTGCTTAGCGCAGCGGGACTCAATCCCCGGCAGCGATTCAATACGAAGTGCCTGAGATTGGGAAACTTGGCCACATCATCGAGGCTGGCATCCTCATCAATTTTGCAATCGATCAGCCGTATGGCTGTGATCTTGTCTCTGTTCTGGCATTGCAAATCACGAATAGTCTTTCCCTCGATCACCAGCTCACTGCCGAATAACTGCTCGTCGAGCTTGGCGTGCTCTGCCACTACTGTACGTTGCTTTTTGCTTGCCTTTGAATGCTTGGTTTCGCTTCGCTTGTTATCAGGGAAGAGCGGAGCCAGGCAGAGCCAACTAAGCACACCAATGACACCTAATATGGTGCAAGCGACTATCGCAACCCCGTGTTTTGATTCTCTGATAGTGCCAAACCCAGTGGCTGCCAGCGTCTCATAGAGAGAAGCTTTATTGGTCGACAAACACTCCTTGGCCGTCAACAAAGCCTCCTTAAGCTCTTTAGCAGAGCCGTATCGATCGGCTTGAGACTTCGCCAGACACTTCGAAATTATTTTTTGCAGCGCCGCAGGATAGTTTTGTTGCCCACATTCAACTAGCGTCGGAATCGGACTATTGGCATGCATGGAGATTGTCTCCATGGGACTTTCACCTGAATACGGCGGCGTATTCGTCAGCGCCTCGAACAGCACGCAACCGATTGAATAAATCTCGGAGCGCGAGTCGTAGACAAGTCCTGATGCTTGTTCCGGGCCCATATAGGCAGGTGTGCCTGCCAGAGTGGTGCCCTGATAGCCAGGCTCTCTCATTGTAGCTTTTACTTTGGCGACGCCGAAATCGATCAGCTTGACGTCTAGAACGGAAGAGTTTACATCCACGAGGACGATATTCGAGGGCTTGATGTCTCTGTGAAAAACGCCCAGGTCGTGAGCATGCGAAAGCCCGTCGAGAACCTTGATAAATATGTCGATTGCCAGCACAGGCGACAGCGGTCCATTGGCCCGTATCAGCTGCTCCAGTGACACGACATTCTCGATATACTCAAGCACCATATACGGTGCGCCGCTATCGGTTGGTCCAAAATCGAGTATCTGAATAATATTGGGGTGATTGAGCTTACTGGTAATGCGAGCCTCTTCCTGAAACAAGATCAGCTGCTCGCTGGTCAACTGTCGCAATGTTTTCACGGCCACCAGCTTATTAAGAAGGCGATCTCGTGCCACGTAGACGATACCTGCTGCGCCGGCGCCGAGCTGAGCTCTTGGAGAGTATCGTTGAATCGGAAAAGTACCGGGCATGAGCGGCAGCTCGTCTTCATCGGAATTCAACCAATCGTCGGCGGCGGGCAACTCGGCTTCGTCCTTGATGGCAAAACCTGCTACCGGCATCGGATTGCTACAGGTGCAGCGACCTTCCGAAAAAATCCATTGAGTCAAGCTTCCGGCTCTGCTTCTTTGGATCGGTTTGTTACAGTGTCCACAAAGTTGCAGCGGGACGAGGTCTTGTGTCGGCTCGACCGTTTCGTGTGCGCATCGACAGACGCCGATCATCTGCGTTACGAGACCGCCGGTGCTCGAGGCGAGAGGTCTCATACAGGTTGGGCATGTCTTTTCCAGATCGCTCATATCACGGTTGTTCTACTGCCGAATCGTTAACTATATTCCACGGACAGTCGCCTTCGGCCATCAGCTCACTTCCTTGTCCATGGTCCATTATCTGATCGTTCCTGTCTGTTAAGATCATCACTACCCGAATTTGACTGATTATTTGCCCGTTCTCCGATTTATTCATGCAGAAAGTTGAAAACATGCTTCTGAGACTGGGCTTCTCGCTGGTGGTCCTGCTAAGTGCCTTCCTGCTCTTCATTTTGGAGCCACTCGTAGGCAAGATCGTAACTCCCGGCTTTGGAGGAACCTCCGGAGTCTGGAGCGCATGCCTTCTCTTTTTTCAGCTTGCACTCTTATCCGGATATCTGCTCGCCTATTCGCTTGCCTTAACACCGGTGAAAGTGCAATCTATCATCTACGCGGTGATTCTGATTGCATCAGCGTTGCTTGGGCATCTGGCGCCTCCCAACGCATGGGTTTGCAATGACTTCGAGAATCCGATAATGGACCTCTTTCGGTTGCTGGTGAGCAATCTGGCTTTGCCTTTTATGGTTCTCTCAAGTACGAGCGTAGTGATGCAAGTGTGGTATCGCTTTGCTGGTCTTGGAAATCCATATCCGCTCTACAGCCTGTCGAACATCGGCTCCTTGTCCGCACTGCTTGCTTTTCCGTTGCTACTGGAGCCGATGCTGACAATTTCGGACACAGAACATACATGGACTGCTGTGTATCTCTTTCTTGCGGTGTTAGGGATTTGTCTGTCTGCAGCTACATTTTTCCGAAAATCCGATGCGTTGCCAATGCCATCGAAAGAGGTGAATGAGGTTGAATCCGACAATGCCATCAGGCCGAGCGCCAGAGACTACCTCTGGTGGTTCTTCCTGTCTGCCTGCGGCTCGATTGCGTTGCTGGCATTCACAACATACATCACCCTGGATGTCTCACCAATCCCGCTATTCTGGATAATGCCACTGGCTGTCTACTTGCTTTCGTTCATCCTGCTTTTTGGCTACCCTCAAATTTACAAGCGAAAAATCTTTGCCTATGTTTGGACGATTCTCTGGTTGTCTGAGATCTTCGTAAGAAGCAGGCATGATCTTACTGTTCAAGTAGCACTCAATCTGTGCCTTCTATTTGCAATCTGCATGGTCTTCCATGGCGAGCTCGTCGACAGTCGACCTGCAGCTCGCTTTCTGCCCGGGTTTTACCTGGCGATGGCCGCTGGCGGGGCGTTGGGTGGAATCTTCGTCAATTTCATCGCCCCCTCCATGTTTGCCTTTTACTGGGAGCGCTTCCTGATTATCGATCTACTCGCTGTTGTCACTATAATTCTGGTAGCCCGAGGACGTTTTCGAACGGTTGCAGGCAAGGAAAACCAGAAAACAGTAGGCTGGGATGCCGCGATTAGTGATATCGCTATTGCCACTATGGCAGTTTTTTGCATCGCACTATCTGCGGTGCAAATATTCTTTCTGCGTCAGGACGTAGTGGCGGAGTCTCGCAACTTCTACGGCAGCATCCGAATTATAAAGAAGCGCTCCAAGACTGGTGGCGTGCAGACGTCCATGGTCCATGGAGTTGTTGTTCATGGGCGCGAGATCGATGGCAAGCCTGGCATCAAATGGGAGCCCGGCTACGTCGCATTTTCCCTTGCCAGAGAGGGCGCGAAGAATCGACCTCTTAATTGCGCAGTGGTCGGATTGGGAGTAGGACAGTTCGCCATTTTCGGAAAAGATGGGGATACCATTCGTTACTTCGAGCTCGATCCGAAAGTCGGCGATTTAGCAAGAGATTACTTTAGCTTTCTGCGTCGCAGCCACGCTCGTGTTTCCATCACCACCGGAGACGGTCGGCTGACACTGGCACAAGAACCGAAAGATTCGTTCGACCTCATCTTCCTTGATGCGTTTAATGGCAACGCAATTCCCGTTCATCTGTTGACGACAGAGGCGATGCAAGTTTATCTCGACCGGCTGCGACCACACGGAATCCTCGGATTCAACGTATCCAACAGGTATTTGGACCTGGTGCCGGTACTCGGAAATCTGGCTCGCGATCTAAAGCTCACCAGCACCGCTATAAACGTGGACAACGTGACATACGTTCTTCTATCCAGGGATGCGCAAATTTTCAACATGATCCCGGAAATATCTGAGTCATCGGGTGAACAGTTCACTCCCATTTACATGATCAAAGTGATAGGCGACAAAAACAAGGTTTGGTCCGATGACTATGCCAACCTGCTACCCTACATTCGAAAACGAGACGAGGAATGAGCTTCCACCTGGTCTTTTTGACAAGTATCGCCGATGAGTTTTAACATCCCGCCCTGAGGACGAGGCTACTCGGTGCATTTGGTACAATTATCGTCATTTGCAGTATCAGAGATTACACTTCGTACTAGATCGAGGAAACTGGTTGCAAGCCTAAGTCTTTTAGCGTATTCTGCACTTCGTTTTGCTCATGGCTTGAAAGGAGCATGCAATGCCCAAGCTCGTTATATCCGGACCGGCTGATGCGACGGATGATCTCAAAATACTCGGAAAACAACTCTCTGATCCGGTGGTCCTGAAGGAGTTGCACGGTCTTTACTCCGATGAGCTCTGCGCCGATTTCTTGGAGGACTCGGAACTCGGTCACCTGCAGTTATCAGGTGGTCGACTGCGATTCACTTTCGACAAAGGCGAACTCCGAATTACCACAATCTATGAAGCACCACGCAAGCTTGACGAACAAGATACTCAAAAGTTGGTGGCCTTTACCGTCGATCAGTGGAGTGATGGCACCGGTAGTGGCGCGTTCAGAAATCACCGCCGGCAAGTTCTCTCGAAAGCACTGGCTCTTGCCATGCATCATGAGGGAGCGGCTCTCGAAGATCTGGGGCAGGTTTTCGTCGACGCATACCCGGGGACGGATGAGGACGTACGAGTCAACTGGTCTGACGATGGCGGTTTTGATGACGACTTGATAGCGGACCTGCGTGCAGACGCAGAGGCAGGTGAAGTGAGCGCAATTGTCGAACTCGGGCTCCGCCACATGGATGGAGACGGAGTCGAGAAAGATCCGCTGAAAGCCTTTCAGCTACTTAAGAAGGGCACGGAAAGCGACGATCCGCTTGCCATCACACATATGGGTCTGTGCTTCTTGAAAGGAGTCGGAACTGATGCAGATCCGGGCAAGGCGGTTTCATACTTCCAAAAAGCAGCAGACACAGATTTCACCATGGCTCTGGGTTGTTTAGGCGATTGCTACCATGAAGGAGTCGGTGTCGAGAAAGATCCGGAGAAGGGCTTTGCACTTTATGTTCGTGGTGCCGAGCTTGGAGATGTAGTCTGCTTGCACGAGGTTGCTGAGTGTTATGAACTCGGCAAAGGAACGGACCAAGACCTGGAGAGCGCTCTCAATTGCTATAAACAGTGTCTCGAAGCAGGCTTCGAGAGCGTCGAGACCAAGGTCATAATGCTGACAGAGATGTTGGAAGGATCGAATCTGATTAATGCGTATTGCACGCGCATCGTTCTTCCTCCACTGGATTTCCCTCACAAACTCAACTCCAGCCGGGATCGTAACGATCCGGAATTAAGCGACCATCTAAACGGTTTCATCGGCTTCGTGCTCAATCGTGGCGAGCGTGAGATGACGACAACCCTCTATCATGTTGTGAGACATATTCAGAGAGTCCAACATCATCTTAGCCTCAGCGTCAATGAAGAGCATATGGATAAATTTACCGAATGGGCTCATGCTGCCAACGTGATTTCATTCCACACAGATGGAACCGTGCGCAATCCGCAAGGAGACGTCCTTGTCGATCCCTCAACCGGTGAGGCGGACGAGAACTCGGACGTGCCGTTTCCGCAAGATGCCAGGCTTCGCAAGGAGCGAACTGAGAAGCAGCTTACCGACGCTCACTTGAGTTCTTCTGCTTCACTACCGCCGGTGGTGAGTGAGGAAGAAGTGAAACTAAGACCTGCATCCGAGGTTCTCGGGCGCGCGCAGGCGCTCTTCGTTGTTGCCGTGCGTGCCGAGTCATTGGCGAGTGATGATGAGATCCCGCGTGAAGAGCTGAAAAAGAGATTCGCCTGCGCATACGAACATGTCAGCCCGAACGAACAGGAGTTTTTGCACAGCCCATCGCCGGAGCAGCACGAGATTGTCAACAGTGCCTGGAGATATGAATCACTCCTTGTTTTAGAGTGGGCGCTCGGACTCGTCGATGAGCTTCCCTTCCCTGACAATATTTGCGATGTTCCCCTGGTCGCCAAAACTGCAATAAACTGCATGGACAACCCGCCAAAACAGGCTACTCTCCGACCTGCCGCGGAAATTCTCGACTGTCTCGATCTTCACTTCCGCTTGCATTGGATCTGCCGGCAAGCCGACTTAGAGAACGCCGAGCCGGTTGGTCTCGATCATGGCGTTGTCAACGAGCGTCACCATGCGCTCAATTGGCTCACCTGCTTTGAAGATGCGCAATGGGACGATGTTGATACTCCAACATAAGCTTCTAGGAACGGTCGTTAGATCAGAGTTCGTCGAACTGGTTAACCATCAGGTCTGCCAGACTTGCACCATTCCTCGAACGAGTCGGGCTCTACCTGACTGCTTCGCTTCTTGGTAGAACTGTCATTGTCGAAAAATTTGACCAGATAGTTGTTGTAGCGCTCCAGGTCACCCGATGACGATTCGGGCCTGGGCTCTGGTTGCTGTACGGTTGATATCTCCGCGATCACAGCCTTTTTCCGCACAGTGGTGCTCGACACGCTGCGACTCGATTCTTCAGTTTGTTTTCGACGAGGTTTCGGTAAAATGACATCGATTGGAACAGCCGGTGGATTGATCTTTAACTCACCACGGGCGGTTGCAGCCGGGATCGCGTCGAATTTACCGAGTCCGCCAGTTTCCACCTGACTAATACTTGGAGGCGCAGCCGCCAACTGTTTCTTATCCCCTTTCAGGGTCGCAGTAATTTTTCGGTACTGTTCTAACTTTTCCTCTACGTCGGAGAAAGCGGTGAAGTTGCTCGTCACGCGCGCCAGATCACTTACGGCTTGAAGGTAATTCTTTTCCCTGGCAAGCTTGTAAGATCTCAGCCAAAGGCTTTGATTCAAAACTGCTCGAGCATGCGGAGGAAGGTCTCCCTTCTCGGTTTTCTCCAACTCCGACAAAGTGTTGATTGCCTTACCGAGTTGGAAACTCTTCATGTCTTCCTCGGCGTTGAAGGCGATTTTGTCTATCGCCTTCAGTCGCTGGTCTTGTTTGGTCCAATCCATCGTTGCCTTGACCGAGAAACAGATTACCACCACCATCGATACCAGAAATATAAGCGGTGTGGGAACCTGCTCGATGAACGATTCCACCATGAATACTAATTCGCTGAGAGAAAACCCATTCGATATTCGTTTCGGTTCCGACTCCAGGTGCTCGAAGGCGGACACGTCACCCTTCAGAGGATGGCCGGATTCTCCCAGCGGATAGAGAAGTGAAAGTGCGTCCTCTGATTTTTTGCTTTCTCCGGAAGACTTTAGTGCTCTCTTGGCAGTGCTCGAGACGCTTACGCGCTGTTCATCGCAACCCTTGGAGGAACTAATGGGCTCGTGCGATTGAACGGCTCTGGAGGAAGAATCGATTGGGTGAGCCGCAGGTCTGATCGAGGTTTGAGTACTCTCCAGGAAACGTCGCTTGTCCACGTCCTCCTGATAGCTGCTGCGCAACCCGCCTGCCCGCGCACTAGATAAGTCAGCTCGAGCTGCCGGACTTGAAGCGATTTGAAAATCGCATCGTGTACAGTTGAGGTCAGAGGCGCTATTGCGATTGCCGCAGTTCATGCAGATGATCTGCAGCTCTGTAGCCTCTTTCAATCGATGCACTGTGCTCTTTCTTGCCACGGCTCTGCGGGCTCGAGCCGGCGAGATGCGGCTGCCACAGTCCTGGCAATACTTATCGCCTTCCAGAATGTCAGACATACATTCCGGACACGCAAGTTGACCTTTCGCCTCGACCTTTTCCGGATGGCCTGGCAGATTAACAGAGTTATTGACTTTGTGTATATCCAATAGCTATGCCTGCTTTTTCGTCACATACGGTCAAAACCCAGAGGTACATTAGCTTATAATCCGGAAAATGGCAAATGGGGCGGTATCGACGCTGGTGCCGTGCCCACTAATTTTGTAATTGAATGCGCCGTACAAGTGGACAGCAACAAGATCATGTCGGGCACCAAATCAGCTCTTCCTTGCCACTCGCTCCGGCTCCTTCACATCCGGCGTTGCAAGCGGACGAATCGATCGAAGTTTGCGTCCGCTTGAGGTTCTGACTCGAATAACGCAAACACTCGACACCTTATGAATCTACCGGCGTTACATCTCGAAGCCAGGAAGACGCCGTGCTGTCAGATGAAATGGCATGGAACGAGTTCCAAGGCACAGAAAAAAAAATGCAGCCACTTGATTGAAGCCATCAAGGATGGTGTCATAAAATCGAACATAACTCGACAAGATCGCACATGCGAATGGTAAGCGCCAACTGCCTTTCCGGGATTACACGTGCATCCGCACCGCAATGATTAAGAGAAGAAAATTGAAGTATCCGCGAATCCTCGATTGTCAAGAGGAGCGGGGTGTTATATTAACATCTTGTCTACGTTACGGAGAAGGTTATGCGCAATGAACTCGCCGAAGCGGAACGTGCAGAGCTGATTCAATCAATCACGGCTCTTTATATTCCATTGTCACTCTTTC